>JBEIPE010000457.1:0-1576 GCA_040377215.1 Halobacteriovoraceae bacterium | reverse complement strand
GGTCTTGCCCTGGAGCGCTCTTACTATCCAACGGTCAACACACGCCTTGAAAGTGTCACGGCCAATCTTGCTTGGAATTGGGGAGCACCATGATTCTTCTTTGGGATGAACAGTACGTTCGCATCACCCTCAGTTTGTTAGGGACCTACTTTCTCATCATCTCGCTGATGCAAGTTCTCTTACAGGCCTTATCCTATCGTCGCCATCAGCGCCGCCTGCGCCATAACAATGACGAACTTCCCTCTTTGACTCTGCTGGTTCCTGCGCGCAATGAAGAACATGTGGTCGTAGAAGCACTGTCACGTTCGTTGCAACTGCCGCTCAAGCAATTTGATGTCATCGTGGTGGAAAACGCCTCGACAGATAAAACATATGAGCTGTTGCACGCGATGTTCCAGCTGCGTTTAGAAAATGGTGTCTACCGCTCTATCACTCACCCCCACCTGCGTATGGTGCGCTCGAGTATTCCCGGCAAGGCGCTGGCGCTTAACGTCGCGCTTCCTCATGTGAACACTGAAATCGTTGCGACGATGGATGCTGACACCATTCCTGAGATTCATGGCATTGAAGCTTTGTTGCGTGAATTTAAAGCACGCCCCGAAGTGCAAGGCCTCGGCGGGATCGTGCGCGTGATGAATCCCGAAAAACCGGAAGAGCGTCGCGCTTCTCCTCCACGTAAACACGAGTACGCCATTCAATCGCTTGAGTACTTGCGCGCCTTCAGTGGCGAGCGTTTGGGTTGGGGATTGTTGAAGGCCAATATTTATATGTCGGGCGCCTGTGCGCTTTTCCGTACCAGCACTTTGCGTGCGCGCGGCGGTTTTCAAATTGATACCGTCACAGAAGATCTTGAGACTTCATTGGATCTGATTTCTTGTGCCGACAAAGATCAGCATCCCATCGACATTCTTCCCGCAGTGGTGGCGTGGACGCAAGTGCCTCACACTCTCAAGGGTCTATTCCTGCAGCGTCGTCGCTGGCAAGCAGGCCTGTGGCAATGTCTTTGGAAATTCCGTGGGCTCTTTCTTTCCACCAAACGCGGTCTCACGGGACTCTTGGCCGTGCCCTACATTCTTTTCACAGAAGGCCTCGGGCCTGTGATGGAATTCATCGCGTACATCATGATTGCTGTGGCGTTGTACTGTGAGTTTCTGGAGCCGATGCCCGTGCTGGTGGTGGCCGGCCTAGGTCTCACGCTTTCAGGTCTCCTCACGGTGTGGGCCGCTTCGGTTGAGAATCGCTACATCAAGAATGATTCGGCCTGGCCATTGATCAAAGTGTTTTTCCTCAGCTTGCCGCTGAACTTGATTCATCGTCCCCTGGTGAACTTGGTGCGTGTCGAAGCGTGCTTACGTTTTCCATGGATTCGTTCGTGGGGATTGATTCAACGTTCGCAAATGACAACGACGACTGAAACTAGCCGCCAGCAAGCTTCACTTTGAAGCCGAGCTTTTCGAGGTAGAGTTTGATCTTGTCACGATGATCGCCTTGCACTTCGATGGTGGTGATTTTGAACGCACCACCCGAACCGCAGTGAGTTTTCAATTTGCTGGCGAGTTCTTTGAAATAGGCTTCG
>JBEIPE010000293.1:0-3587 GCA_040377215.1 Halobacteriovoraceae bacterium | reverse complement strand
GGAGATCACCAAGTGCATGCGCCCTGGCAGTGGCTTGCCACCCAAAGAGTCAAAGGTCTTGCGACCCAAGATCACATGGTGACCCGTGGTGGTTTTCTTGAAGTGCTGAAGATCCGACTTCAGTGACCAAGGAAGTTTCCCTCCTACGCCGATCACATCATTCAGGCTCTTCGCTACGATCATGGAAATACGCATATTAAACCGCCACCGCTGCTTTAATGTGAGGATGTGCTTGGTAATTCTCGAGTGTGAAGTCTTCAAACTTGAAGCTGAAGATATCTTTTACATCAGGATTAATTTTCAACGTTGGCAGTGCGTACGGCTCGCGAGTGAGCTGCAACTGAGCTTGCTCAAGATGGTTCGAGTACAAATGAGCATCACCCATGGTGTGCACGAAATCACCCGGCTGCAGGCCGCATACCTGCGCCACCATCAATGTCAGCAAAGCATAAGAGGCGATATTAAACGGCACGCCCAAGAAAATATCCGCCGAGCGCTGGTAGAGCTGACAAGAGAGTTTGCCGTTGGCGACGTAGAATTGGAAAAGCGTGTGGCAAGGTGGCAGCGCCATCTTGTCGACATCCGACACGTTCCACGCTGAAACGATCAAGCGGCGTGAATCGGGATTCTTCTTAATCATGTCGATCAAGTTCTTGATCTGATCAATGGTGCGGCCGTCATGGGTTTTCCATGAGCGCCACTGCACGCCGTACACCGGACCGAGCTCGCCGTTTTCATCGGCCCACTCATTCCAGATCGAAACGCCATTGTCTTTGAGATACTTGATGTTGGAATCACCCTGCAAGAACCACAAGAGTTCGTGCACGATGGACTTCATATGAATTTTTTTGGTGGTGATCATGGGAAAACCATCATTGAGATTGAATCTCATCTGATGGCCGAACACAGACAGTGTTCCTGTGCCGGTACGGTCTTCTTTCTTCACACCTTCGTCGAGTACACGACGCAAGAGCTGATGATATGGCTGCATAAGACCCCCTTGATAAACGCTAACATGGGGAGAGGGGGTTGCAAACTAGGGAGAAGCGCGGATTTCCTCGGGCGTCAGATAGATGCGTCGCTTAGACAAAAGTTCTTTTGGACTCAGCCACTGATAGACCCATTCGCGGTACTGCGCCAGGCCTTCGTGCAGCCCCTTCGCGAGCACCTTGTGATCTGTCGCCCGCTCGTAATTAATCTTAGTCTTCATAGATAAGGAGTATTTGGCCCCGTGCTTAATGAGACGAGCTGAGCTCCAACCAGTGTAGTCGACGACATGCTCAAGCTCGTGAACCATGATGGCCTGCAGTGCCTCCATGGACGGCGGACATTCAAGTAACCTGAGATTGACTTGCACATGATAACGCCGATTGGCACGACGACGAGTCAAGCTTTTGACGATCGGCTGCGCCTGAAAAAAATAGGCTTTCGAGCGAAAGGTATCGAGTCGCAGCGACACATCGGCCAGTTCCGGAAAGTAGATGTCTCGGGTCTCTATAAGCAGACCTTCCACATTTTCTTTGGTGATCGATGGTGCACAATTTTCTTGAGCAAAGCTGACTGATCCAAAAAGCAAAAAGATGATCGAAGCAAGAACTTTCATATTAACTCTTTATGTTTGAGCACGTTCACAAGTGTTTTCCAGAAGACGAGATCTTGTTTGTGGTTCCAGGGGAATAGAATCTGTGCAAGGTCAGGGATCGGACTTCTCATTTTTTTATAATCGATAGAATCGACTTCGCTCTGGCCCCATAGCGGTGAAGCAGCTGCAAGCATCTCTGCTGCGCTCTTAGGGCCAGCCCAGAAATCGGCTTTTCCCTGAAAATCGATCAGCACACGGGGCGCTACCAGCGCAATTAAGTGGTGAGCATCATAAGGCAACTTCGTTGGCCGATGAGACTTCATTTTGAAATTTGGATTAAAGAAATGGGTCAGTCCTTCCGGCTCGCCCATCATCGGATACCACCAACCACCATCGGTGATCATGCTCGCAGATTCTCGAAACATCGCTCCTCGCAAAGAGGCGGTTCCGCCTAAACCGCTCTGGTGAGGGAAGGTTCCAGCGATCTCTTGATCAAGAGCAGCCGCGAGGAGCGCGGCCTTGCCTCGACGTGAGTGGCCCGTTGTAAAGACCTTGCCCACTAAGCCAGCGGTGCGCAGAACCTTTGCCGATTCAGAAAGCCCCCAGGCCCAGGCAGCAAGCGTGCCCCAATCATGAGAATAAAGATCTTTGATGCCTTCGCCTTTTAGGGAGGGCGAATCTGCATCCATGTCGGCTTCCGCGAATGTCGCTACGGCGACTCCTTCCGACAAAAGATAGGCGACA
The DNA here is from genome assembly GCA_040377215.1 of Halobacteriovoraceae bacterium. Lineage (GTDB taxonomy): Bacteria > Bdellovibrionota > Bacteriovoracia > Bacteriovoracales > Bacteriovoracaceae > UBA6144. The sequence continues at coordinate 1,261 of JBEIPE010000293.1, read as the reverse complement.
CCGTACTTATCAGCGTGACTGCCTCTGCGTACATTTTTGCAATGAACTGAGTGCTGAAAGGATTGCGAGCCAAGCGGAATCTGCTCGTCGTCCAGGAGCGAATGGTTGCCACACTTATTAAGGGTCAAGATTGTTACCGGCGACGGAACGTCGTTTGGGAGAAAGAGCCCGAGGCGCAGAACTTTCCGCGAATCACGCGAGGACACGAGCCGCCATTCAATGTAAGTACTATGGTGATTGGGAAGTTCAACCGTGAGCCGTTCCGGAAGTGCGCGAAGTGAGTCTTCGGGCCATGATCCGTACATCTCAGCGATCATCCCCTGTTCGACAAGCGTACGGTCCAAGTGCCCATTCGCCATAGGCAAATCCGGGCGTGCGGCCAGCCCGTTTGAAAGGAACAAACTTAGAATGATAAACCACATGGAAGAAGTCTAAGGGACAACCACCCATGACCAGCGAGAAAGCAGGAAAACGGGTAAAACTTTCACAAACTCAGTTCCCATCCGCGTACTTGGAGACTTGTAAGCTCCAGTCATACTCTCGATAAACCAGGGTTGTGCGCTTATTTAGCCCCATCTCGAGATGGCGATTGATAAGCCCCTTGATCCCTACTCCCCCTCCAAAATCTCCATTGAACCAAAGAAAAATCCGCGAAACAGTGACCTCATTGGTGGCACTGCTGAACTTGGCATCCTGCTGCAGAAAACTCTTGGTGGCGCTTTCTAATTGAGCGTCGATTTTTTCCGGTCGATAGAAATAAACCGCAGGACAACTCTGGGCCCCGCAATTCAAAGCAAAATGGATACGCGGTTCTCGTTTTTCAAGGCGCAGCCTTCTTTCCCAATCGGAGACGAAAATACGTCCCACATACCCCAATCCGTATTTGCTCAAGGAGCGGCGTAAGATACCGTGTTCGATGTCATCGAGGCTAAGTGAGAGATCGCGAAGTCGAAGCAACTTCGCCGAGAAAAACGCATTCTTCTCGTTGTACTTTTTCGGATGGTGGGTCAGCTCATCTTGCACAATCGCATTGTAACAATTAAGCCAAAAGGCCAAGCGCTTACTGTCCTCATCGAGCTTGGCCGCAAGTTCTCTCCAGGGGATTTCTGCGAGTCTTTGCTTGGCGAGAGTGACGTCTTCGCCGCGTCTCACGGCCTTGAGAAAATCTGCGCCGACTTCGCTGAAGGCCGCCGCAGAAAATGCCTGCAGCAGCAGAATCACTATAACGAGGCCTTTAATGCTTACCATGGAGAATCAGCGC
>JBEIPE010000027.1:0-15487 GCA_040377215.1 Halobacteriovoraceae bacterium | reverse complement strand
TAGTTTCTGTAAACGCGCACCAATTCTTTGTAGATCCGCTCGTTCATATTGCCGGCACGTGAGCACATCAAATCTGTGACATCGAGCTGGTAGTTCACGAACGCGCCCAACTCCGAATCAAAGAATTCGTGGTAGCAGTCAGGAAGACCAATGACGTGGCCGTACTCGTGACGGATGGTCCACTGCGACTCGTACTCTTCGATCGGCTGGTTCGAATCCATCACGATCTCGTTGCCGCCCAAACCATTCACGTGGGGAACCACGCCGGTTTCAAACTTCAAGAGAGCGCCGTTCGGGTAATTACCGAACGTCATCTTGATGCCCCAGTCACCGAAACGGAACTCGTCTTCGATGTTCGTTTGCAAGTACGGGATGAACTTTGGAATTGAAGGTGTGTTGAACGTCACCGCCATGACTTTAGGATTCGAGTGATCCACATCGCGGCGAACAGCATAGGCCGGGATATCGAAGAACGCGCGCCAGATGGCAGCGCTGTTGGCACTCAAAGTTGCGAACTCCGTTCCGAGGTTGCCGGCCGCTTCAGCGCGGGCCACGCGGGCCACACATGAGGCCGCTGAGGCACCGGTGTTCTGGCACATTCCTGAGAGATGACCACGAATGATGGTTTTCTCAGCGTCAGGCAAAGTGGCGAAGTCAGCGAATCGCGCCGACGTCCAACCATTCGTTACGAAGAAATGATAGCTACGCACGTCTTTCGCTTTATTACGGATGTAGCTTGAACGGTAAGGCAAAAGAGTCTTGAAACGCGCCGCTGATTGATAGTTGCGGTCCACACGACGTGCCATCTTCACGAAGTCAGCGTCATCGGCGCCAGGGAGTTGAGCGGGGAAATCCGCACCGTTCAACACGGCGATCATTTCAGCTGGCAATTCTTTAGCGAGAGTTTCAGAGGTGGTCTGGATGGTTTTTTCTGAATAGATCGACGGCTTGTCGATAGGAATACCCGTGCGCGTGCCTGAAGAGGTCAAACGCAAAGCTGTGCTGGGTGTACGACGAGCGTTTTCAAAGGCGAGCCACTTGGCGAGACGTTCTCCGTGGCGAAGCGCGAGCGCAACGGCCGGATGATCGGCGTCTTCGATATTTTTATTTTGTGAAAGGATGCCGCGATATTCGGCAGAGGTCATCTCGAGATCGAGGTGGGGAACTTCAGCGGCCGTGGCCGAAAAAGACAACAACGCCAAGAGAGATAAGGTGATTTTCATGCAGGTCCTCCAAATAAAGAGGCACAGCTTCCCCTGCTTTTTGATTTTTGGCCAGCAACAGAGCAAAAAAAAGGGGGCCCGAAGGCCCCCTCGCGTAGTTCTTACTTGATCGCTTTCGCGACGGCTTCTTTCTCAGACTTGAGTTCAGGCACTTGGCCTGCCCATCCAAATCCATCCGGAAGACCTTTCACGTGCTTCATCATCATCTTGAACGTTTTCTTATCGGTAATCTTGCTGAGATCAACTTTAGAAAGGTCGATCTGAACTGCTACTTGGCCCGCGTCAGCAGCAACCAATGTTGCTTTCAACTCGCGCAAAGTACCTTTGATGGTCGCAGTGCCTTTCTTAGTGCTGAAGAGTTGCTTCTTCTTACCTTCGAGGACGATTTCGATCGCGTCATCCAACTCTACTTGGCCTTTCGCTGTGAAGCTGAGCTTCTTCGCTGGGAAGTCGATCACCACACCGGCAAGAGACTGAGTCAAAAGGCCTTGGAGCTCTTTAACTGTGGTCAAACGAACCGCGATGCTTTGCTTAATAGTGACAGTCTCGCCTTCAGTTACAACTGATGGAGCGCCTGGACGTGTACCAACCAAAACATCTTTCGGGGCCTGAGCTTTCAATTCAAGGGCGCGGTTTGCACCGACGTTTGCAGTGAAAGGAACTTCAGTCGAGAATTCTGGATTCAAGAACTTAACATCGAGCTGACCTTGAACAGAAACTTTCACTTGGTATGGAACTTGGACTGGCTCTTTGCAAGCGTAAGACTCTGTACGGTAGCGTGTTACGTCACGGCAGACGTTCTCTTGGTAAGGAATCTGTTCGCATACGTTACGGCCTGGAATAGTTTCGCAGTAAGGAACTGGGTAGTTGCTGCATTCACGATCTTGGTACGGAACTGAGCGGCAGATATCTTCACCTGGAACGTTGTAGCAATCTTCGCGGTCTGGACGGCGAGTACAAACGCGCTCACCTGGTTCTTGATGACACTCACGACGGCTTGGGCCTTGTTCGCAAACTTGGCGACCTGGGCGTGTGGTACAAACTGAATCACGACCTGGGATTGTACGGCATTCTTGCTGACCGTTAGGAAGCGTGCGGCACTGTTCGCGCGGAGGTGTTGGCTGTGAACAAACTTGCTCACCTGGTTCTGTGCGGCAACGCTGCTCACCTGGGACGTCACGACAAACCTGACGGCCTGGTTGAGTCGCGCAAACTTCTTCACCCGGAACGCGACGGCATTCACGACGGCTTGGGCCTTGGTGACATTCTTGGCGGTAACGTGTGACGTTTTCACAGCGTTGTTCGTAGCGAGTGCCACAATCTTCGTAAGCAGGAACCCAACGACATTCTTGGCGGTAGCGTGTTTCAGGTCCACACTCTTCTGCTTGATACGGAATCTGACGTGTACAAGTAGAGTCGCGCATTTCTGTGCGAGTACGTGTTTCCGTCAAAATACGTTCAAGTGCGACGTGTTCGTCGGCTTGGCCGCGGAAAACAAATTGCGCCGACTCAGTTTGAGCGAACGCGGAAACAGTAAGCAAGATCCCCGTGATGAGGGGCCAGAAAGTACCCATGACAACTCCTTGTTGTTGATAACGCGGATATATGAAGCAAAAGCCGTACCAACTATGTCTGTTCGCTATTCTATTTACTTGACGCAACGCACGGGGCGAGTTGGCCCTCTGTATTGGTGACATTATTTCTCTACTTCTCCTGTTCGCTTCGTTTTGGCCGTTGATATAAATGGAGCATGAAAAATGTATTCATCATCATGATGCTCTCTGTTCTCTCCTTTAATGCTTTCGGCTGGGGCAACATCGGCCATCGTGTTGTAGGAAAAATTGCGGAGTCTCGACTCTCTCCAGCTGCCCTTGCGAAAGTGTATGCAATCACCGGCAAAGATACTTTGGCCGATCTCGCCAACTGGCCAGATTGGATTAAATCAGATGAGAGCTGGGCGCACGCTTCGGTCTGGCACTACGTCAGCATTCCCGATGGTCAAACCTACGAAGACATTCAACGTAATCCGCAAGGTGATATCGTTCAGGCGATTGAGCGTTTCAGCAAAGAAGTCGGCGACGCCACACTGCCGAGACAAAAACGCCGTGAGGCCTTGGCGTTCCTCGTTCACTTAATGGGTGACATACATCAGCCTCTTCACGTGGGTCGTGTAGAAGATCAAGGTGGCAATGCCACCAAGCTCACTTGGTTTGGCGTAAACACCAACCTGCACGAAGTGTGGGATGAGAAACTCATCGAGATGGAAAAGATGAGCTACAGCGACTACGCCCTTTTCATTGATAAGAAAGACACTGTTCGTGAAAACACCTGGAGAACAGCTCCGATCGCAGTGTGGATGGCAGAATCCATGGCGATGCGCTCACTGGTGTACGACAACATTCCCGCCACAACCCAAGAAGGTCTCCCCAAATACTGGGAGTACAAGTACTACTACAAAGTTTCAGCCGCTATGAATCAGCGCATGCTCATCGCTGGTGTTCGTTTGGCCGCTTTGCTTGAGAGAAATCTCTGAAAAGCATTGATACGATTCACCAACCTGTTGCTCACTGGTGGGACATCTCGGATCCCACACCAGAAGTCCTAGGTGGCATCGCTGATCGTTTTAAATTGCACCGGACCTCGGTGCAAGACTGTCTCGACCCTGAGCATTTTCCCAAGATCGAAAAAGTCGGCGATACACTTTTCATGATCGTGCGCTGCCTCGATCACGAAGCCCCCCCCGATGCTGATGACTTGCTGTCGTTGACTCGCAAAATTGCTTTCTTCTTACGCAAAGATTTTCTCATCACCATTCATCGCGGTGACCAGCCGTTTCTTAAAGAGGCACGGCACAACGTCACGGCTGAACAGACTCCGCAGGAGATCATGATTCGATTGATGAAAAAGTCCATCGAGTCCTACAACAGCTATCTTGAGAAGAGCGAACAAGAGATTGAGCGCCTCGAAAAAGAACTCTTAGGACGCTCCCCAAGTGGATCAGAGTTGATTGCGCTCTATAGTCTGCGCTCACGACTCTCCATCGTGAAACGTCAGGCGTGGCACACCTTGGGTGTCCTCAAAGAATTCATCACCATCCACTGCACCGAACAGACGCCGTGGCTCACGGACTTACGTGAGAGTGCCGAAGGCCTATGGCAGTACACCGATGAATTAATGGAAGACGTACAAAACTTATTGGGTCTTCACATCGCGCTCTCAGGCCATCGCACCAACGAAGTCATGCGCTTCCTCACAGTCGTGTCTTTGTTCTTCTTACCTTTGACGTTTATCGTCGGTGTCTACGGCATGAACTTCGACATTATGCCCGAGCTGCGTTGGCAGTATGGCTACTACGCCTGCTGGGTCGCGATGATTTGTGTGTCAGGATTTATTTTCTATAAAGTGAAAACTAAGGGCTGGCTGGATCGCGAGTAATCAGGTCGAAGCGCCGACTTTAAGGCGCAACTCGCGATAACCCATTTCCAGCGCATCACTGGCATCTTCAAAATCATACAACGTACCGACGTGACGAAAGATCTTGAAGGATTCTTTGCTCACCACATCGACTTCTACGTGAAAGCGGTCTTTGACTTGGTGGACGACAATACGCCCTAAAAAATAAGGATCGTTGGTGAACTCAACAAGTTTTTCCCAAGGAAAAGCTTCACGCATGAGAGGCTTCCCAACGCTGGCCGGCGGCCTCTACGCTATCAAGCATTTTGCCTAACACCGTTTCATCGGCACCAGGGTGCACGACGATAAAACGTAAGAAGCTTTCGCCCGAACGAATAGACCAGTTGATCATCGCCTCTCCACGCACCATCAAGTCTTCACGGATCGGACGCACGGCCAAATTCGCTTGATACCCACGCTTCGGACGGTAACGGAAACACACATTCAAACTCTCCGGCTCATAAAGAAGCTGGAGTGAGGGACGTTTTTTAATTTCTTGTGCCATCCACTGAGCACGAGCATGAAGCGTATCGACCAGGTGTTCCCAACCTTCATCACCCATCGCACGCCAAGAAAGCCAGACTTTCAGTGCATCCACACGACGGCCACACTGCAAACTTGAAGGCCCCAGGTCCACGGTGTTTTCTTGCCCGTCATGGAAGAGATAGTTATTCCCACCGCCACGCTGACTCGCGAGCAATGTACCGATGTGGGGAGTGAGAATGAAAGAGCTCACCAACCCCGTCCCGAGCATTTTGTGCATATCCCATGTGACAGAATCTGCGCGCTCAATTCCAAGGAGTTTAGATTTATGCTTTTTAGAGAGAAGACTTCCTCCCCCCCAAGCGGCATCCACATGCAACCACAGTTTATGTTTGGCGCAGACATCCGCGATGTCGTTGATGGGATCAAAAGCACCGAGCACCGTGGTGCCCGCCGTTGCCGCACACATCAGCGGCGTGAAGCCGCGGTCTTTCGCTGCGAGAATCAAACGATCCAGCTCAGACGCGCGCATGCGGCCTTGAGCATCGGCCGGTACGGGAATCAAATTATCTGTGCCGATACCTAACTGGTTGAGGGCCTTGAAGAATGAATAATGTGCTTCTTCAGACACAAAAACCGAAAAGCGCGTGTTGCCGTTACCAAAACGACGGGTCTCCGGGAAGCGGGTGTTACGCGCGAGCAAGAGACCTGAGAGATTTGAATTCGATCCACCGGTGACCATCAGGCCTTCGGTGCGATCCCAGCCGATGATCTTGCCGAGATTATGCACCAGTGCGCGTTCGATCAGCGTTGCGATGGGTGCGGCTTCGTAAGTCGCCATGGTGCTATTGCCCATGGCCGCCACGGCATCACCGATGAAAGCGATGGGTAAAGGAGAGGCCGAAAGCTGATTGGCAAAAGTCGGATGAAGGGTGTTGCGAGCGTTGTCCAAGTAGGATTTCATATCCGCGCGCAGATTTTCAATAGAGCGCCCTTTCTCGGGCAAGGTCATATCAAAGTGGCCACGCAATTCGGCCGGGGCCTCAAAGGCCCCGACTCCACGCTCTGGACTTGATTTGATGAATTCACGGATGTCCGCAAAGAATTCTTCAAAGGGGAACTGTTGCCAATCCGTAGGACTTTTCATGGTCAAGGTTTTAGCACACGCTCCACGCTTTTCACAATGTCCGGCATCGCAGCGCGCTGAGTGTAATCGGCGTCAGCAAACATATAGGCAACCTTGCGATCACGGCCGATCACAAAAGTTGCTGGGACCGGAAGAATGTTATCTGCATTGCCTTGGCTGGCCTGCAGATCAAGACCCAGGGCCTTGTACTCTTGCGCCACAGCTTCTTCGACCTTAAACGCTAAACCTAATGAGCGCGCCAGTTCATTGCTCTTGTCAGCAACGAGCACCATTTTTAGGTCATTTTTTCTGCGGGTTTTATCCACCTCTTGCTGGGTCTCAGGAGACACTGCAATCACGGTCGCAGGATGAAACTCTTTCAAATTCTGACTAAGCTCTTTAAGTTGCTTCACGCAGTAGGGACACCAGCCGCCACGATAAAATGTGAGAACGATCGGCGCATCTTTAGCCCATAGACTGATTTTTTTCCCACCCACCACGAGATCAGGAAACACGTCCCCTACTTGCGGAGCGCGTTTTTCAATCTGAGTGTCTTTGAGACGCTTAGTCGCGCCAGTAAAAAGCTCTTTACGTTGTTCCGGCGTCAAAGGCGCGGCCCAGGCTTGAGAAACTGTAAAAATCAGAACAAGTAACCAACGCATGAGTGACCCCTTTTAATTTTGTTAACGAGTGAAGCACAAAAAATGTGACGCCACAAAGGGCCGATGCTAGAATTTTTCTATGGCCGACTACAGCACTTATAAAAACGCTCTGCAGGGGGAACGCCTCCCCGCTGCTATGCTTGATCTCACGCTTTTAGAGCGCAATGCTGATGAGCTTCTTAAGCGTGCCGGCACGATGCGGATTCGCATCGCCAGCAAATCCGTGCGCTGCACACGTGTGCTCGAGCATCTCTTCAAATACTCGTCGCGCTTTCAGGGCCTCATGACGTTTACCGCCGAAGAGACGTTGTTTTTGGCCGAGCAAGGCTTTGATGATTTTCTGATGGGCTATCCGACCACGGATCGTAAATCCATTGAAGCGCTTTTGAAGCTCAATAAAAAAGTCACCTTCATGGTGGACTCCAAAGAACATTTACAGTTGCTCGCCAGTTGCGGAGCGAATGTGCGCGTGTGCCTGGATATTGATATGTCCACGCCTTTTCCAGGCCTGTGGTTTGGTGTGCGCCGTTCTCCTTTGCGCACCCTCGACGACGTGAAGAAGCTAGTGAGTGACCTGCCAACGCAGGTCCAGATAAAAGGCCTGATGGGTTATGAAGCCCAAGTCGCGGGCCTCGGCAATCGTGGAGTGCTCGGTCCGATTATTCGTTTCCTGCAACGACGTTCTCACGCGGACTATTCTCGTCGTCGCGGTGAGATTGTCGCCTGGTTGAAAAAGCATCATGCCCTTGATGTGGTGAATGGTGGCGGGACCGGTAGTCTTGAATGGTCTCACCAAGATCCCGGTGTGGACGAAGTCACCGTGGGCTCGGGTTTTTACTCTCCGGCCCTCTTCGATCATTACGTGAATTTTCATCACGCCCCAGCGGCGTTTTATGCTGTGCCCGTTGTGCGCCAACCGGCCTCAGGAATGTGGACGGCTTTAGGTGGCGGTTATACTGCTTCCGGTGAAATCAATCTGAACAAGCGCCCTGTGCCCTATTTGCCGGCCGGGATAAAACTGGTGGATCAAGAAGGCTGCGGCGAAGTACAGACGCCCTTTCATTATACGGGGTCTGAAAAACTCACTCTCGGTGATCCAGTGTTTTTCCGTCACGCCAAGGCCGGCGAATTGTGTGAGCGATTTAATGAATTCCTCTTCGTCCGTGCTGGCAAAATCACCGAGCGCGCGGCCACTTATCGCGGCCAAGGAAAGAGCTTTCTCTAGCCACAATTCTTGGCGACTTTTAAGCTGCTGTGGGCTTATTTAGGGGTCCCTAAGACTGGCCAACCCCCAGTGAATTCAGGATTTGTTCTTTTTCTCACGGCCACACCCCCACTGACCCTAAACTGATCTCACAACAAACAAGCCGTTCAGGAAGAACGCACGAGCAAGTACTCGATGAGGAGTATTTCTCGGGTCCTTAGGCAGGGGGGAAGGGGCACGGCGGCTCCTTCCCTTTTTTGCTTAGACGAACCCCCGACAACAGCTTGCCGACAGCTCTGAGTCACGCGGACAATAGCGCCATGACTAAAGCACTTTGTTGGATACGCCGGGACCTTCGCGTCCACGATCATGCCGCCCTTTTTCAGGCCCTCAAAGAGCATGATGAAGTGGAGCTGGTTTTTGTGTTTGATCCTCTCATCCTAAATAAACTCACGGATAAATCTGACCTACGAGTCACCTTCATTTTGCAGTCACTGCAAGATGTGGAGCGGACTTTGAATAAACACGGCGGCAGCCTGCGGGTTCTTTATGGCGATCCCGTTGAAATGCTCCCTGAAGCCGCCAAGGGATACGCCGCGGTTTACACCAATCGCGATTATGAGCCCTACGCTAAAAAACGTGATGCCACCGTTGAGAAGAAACTCAAAGCCGCCGGCATTGAGTTTCATGCTTTCAAAGATGCTGTCATCTATGAAGCTCCGGAAGTGTTGAATGGCTCGGGTGCGATTTATAAAGTCTTCACACCTTATAAAAATAAATGGCTCGAGACCCTGGCCGCTCAAGATAACCAAGTCTCAGACTTCACCGCCCCTCTCAAAAAGATTCGTCAGTGGAAGAACCCAGAGAGTGTTTTGAGTTTTGATTGGGATAAAAAAATCGGCTTCCACGAAACATCTCCGGTGCTGACGGGTGGAACAACGGAAGCGCTTTCGCGTTTAAAGAAATTCGCCATTCCCATGGCGAAGTATCATGAGACCCGTGACATCCCTTCCATCGATGGCACCTCGAATCTCTCGCCCTACATTCGTCATGGCTGTCTCTCTGTGCGCGATATGGTGCGCGCCGGACTTTCACAAAAGAATCAAGGTGCTACGATTTGGCTCTCGGAAGTTGTGTGGCGCGATTTTTACCACATGCTGCTGGATACCCACCCTTACGTTGAGAAAGAATCTTTTAAGCGCGACTACGACAAAATCAAGTGGCGTGGAAAGCAAGAATGGTTTGAAGCGTGGTGTGAAGGGCGCACCGGTTATCCTCTCGTAGATGCGGCCATGCGCTGCTTGAACCAAACGGGCATGATGCATAATCGCCTGCGCATGGTGACGGCGAGTTTTCTCTGCAAGACCTTGCTCATCGATTGGCGCCAAGGTGAGCGCTACTTCGCGGAGAAACTTTTGGATTACGACATGGCGGCGAACAACGGCGGTTGGCAGTGGAGCTCCAGCACCGGCTGTGATGCCCAACCCTACTTCCGTATTTTTAATCCTTACAACCAATCTGAAAAATTTGATGGTGAGGGTGTGTTCATTCGCGAGTGGATTCCTGAGCTCTCTGACATCGACAGCAGCGATATTCATTGCCCATCGCCTTTGCTGGCGCCTGATTACCCACAGCCCATTGTGATCTACGAGAAAATGCGCTCAGAGGCGCTGGACATGTACAGCGTGGTGAAGACATCATAGAGGGATGCAACCCACTTGCCCCTGGCACTATTTAGAGCAGCAGTCCTATCCATTCTGCGAAACCCAGCTGTGCGGCTGGGTTCAGCAGCCCGCGAACACTTATTCCAATCTCGCTTACCTCGTCGTGGCCATCATGATCTGGCGTTCAAGCGCGCGCACTCAAGCCATCCGGAAGTTTTTTGCCGGTGCGGTCTTTGTCCTCTTCCTTTTTTCTACCTTCTTCCATACCAGCGGCTCGGTGCTCGGAAAGTTTGTCGATGTGGCGGCCATGTATGTTATTTCCATGGGCCTCCTCACCTTTGCCCTACAACGTTACTACCGACTCTCTCCGCTCAGAGCACAATTCATCTACGGCCTAGGCCTCACGATCTCCATCACCTCATTGGCCATCACCGGCCAGGGCAACGTCCTTTTTATGTCCGAAGTCTTAGCGGCCGTCCTCTTTGAGGTCCTACTTGTGCGTCAAAAGCGGGACACACTGGTGCCTCGCCGCCTGTTTCAGTCGCTGGGGGCCTTTGCCGTGGCGGCGACCATGTGGCTTCTCGATGTTAAAAAAATTCTATGCTGGCCCGATGTTCATTACTTTTCTGGCCATGCCATGTGGCACCTCTTCTGTGCCGTCGCTTTGTGGTTCATCTACCGCGCGTATTCTGAACGAGCCGTTTGAAGCCTCAAACAACTTTGCGCTGCATTGTTGTTAGACAAGACGGCTTTTCCCCTGACAACCGCTTGAAGTTGCGCGAAAATAAACCGAATTCCATCTAAGTTTTTTCTGGGAGATAACCCGCTATGAGCTCAGCCGTCTCACGCTATTTTACGTCTTCCATTGGCCGAAAGCAGTTGATCGCCCTGACTGGTCTCGGACTCTGTGGATTCTTAGTCGCCCACCTGTTGGGGAACTTCACTCTTTTCATCAGCTCTGATGCCTTTAACATCTACGCTCACAAGCTGATGTCGTTGGGTGCTTTGGTGTACGTCGCGGAAGCGGGCCTCGCGGCCATGTTCGCGCTGCACTTAGGTCTCGCGATTAAGATGACCATGGAAAACAAAACGGCACGTGGCCAAAAGTACTACATGAAGACGCGCACCGGTCGCGGTGAAACTCTTATGAGTGCCAGCATGCCGTACACCGGTTTAATTCTTTTTGTGTTTTTGATCCTGCACATTCTGCAATTCAAATTCGGCCCGGTTTACAACACTGAAGTCGATGGCGTTTTCATGCGTGACCTCTACCGCACAGTGGTTGAGTACTTCCAAAGCCCGCTCAACACCGCTTGGTACGTGATCGCCATGTCAGCGGCCGCCATGCACACCGCTCACGGTTTCCAAAGTGCCTTCCAGACCTTTGGTTTTAACCACGGCACCTGGACTCCAAAAATTAAAATCCTCGGCATCGCCTATGCGGTGTTTGTCGCTGGTGGATTCGCAGCTATTTCAATCTTCTTGCATGTGAAGGGAGCGTAAGATGACCTCTTCAAAACTCGACAGCAAAGTTCCATCAGGCGATCTCTACGCGAAATGGGACAAACATAAATTCGAATCAAAACTGGTGAACCCGGCGAACAAACGTAAGTTCACCGTGATCGTCGTCGGTACCGGTCTTGCCGGTGGCTCAGCTGCCGCCACATTGGCCGAGCTTGGCTACAACGTTCACGCTTTTTGCATCCAAGACACTCCTCGCCGCGCTCACTCGATCGCAGCTCAAGGTGGTATCAACGCTGCGAAGAACTATCAAAACGACGGCGACTCTATTAAGCGCTTGTTCTACGACACCATCAAAGGTGGCGATTACCGCGCTCGTGAAGCTAACGTTTACCGTCTCGCGCAAGTCTCAAACAACATCATCGACCAAATGGTCGCCCAAGGTGTGCCGTTCGCTCGTGAGTACGGTGGCTACTTGGACAACCGCTCATTCGGTGGATCACAAGTTTCACGTACGTTCTATGCTCGCGGTCAAACCGGTCAACAGCTTCTCCTGGGTGCTTACTCAGGCATGATGAAGATGGTGAACAAAGGCAAGATCAAGATGTTCAGTCGTCGCGAGATGATGGACCTCGTGGTGGTGAACAACCAAGCACGCGGGATCATCGTGCGTAACCACGTGACCGGCGAACTTGAACGTCACGTCGCCGATGCGGTTCTTCTTTGCACCGGTGGTTACGGTAACGTGTTCTTCCTCTCGACCAACGCCATGGCGTCTAACGTGACCGCTGCTTGGCGCTCACACAAGCGTGGCGCTTATATGGCGAACCCATGCTTCACACAAATTCACCCGACCTGTATTCCGGTTCACGGCGACTACCAATCGAAATTGACACTCATGTCAGAGTCATTGCGAAATGATGGCCGCGTGTGGGTACCGAAGAAACAAGGTGAAACACGTAAGCCAGAAGAAATCCCTGAAGAAGATCGCGACTATTATCTAGAACGGGTCTACCCGTCCTTTGGTAACCTCGCTCCTCGTGACGTGTCTTCTCGTCAGGCCAAATACCGCTGTGACGAAGGCTTGGGCGTAGGCTCAACCAAGATGGCGGTCTACTTGGATTTCCGTGATGCCATCAAGCGTGACGGCGCCGCAACGATTGCTGGTAAGTACGGCAACCTTTTCGAAATGTACGAGCGTATCGTCGGCGAAGATCCATACAAAACTCCGATGATGATCTACCCAGCGGTTCACTACACCATGGGCGGCCTGTGGGTGGATTACAACTTGCAATCAACCATTCCAGGACTCCACGTCTTGGGTGAAGCGAACTTCTCTGATCACGGTGCTAACCGCTTGGGTGCTTCGGCGCTCATGCAAGGTCTCGCTGATGGCTACTTCGTTATCCCGTACACTTTGGGTAACTACCTCGCCTCAAACAAGATCGATAAGCTCACCACGGATCACGACGCTTTCAAAGAAGCCGAGACACGTGTGCGCATGGCGGACAACAAGTTGTTGGGGCTTAAAGGCAAGCGTTCCGTTGATGATTTCCACAAGGCCCTGGGCCATATCATGTGGGAAGAAGTCGGCATGGCACGTAAAGAAGCGGGCCTCAAAAAAGCCATCACGGGCATTCGCAAACTCAAAGAAGAATTCTGGCAAGACGTCAACGTGCCGGGCGCTGAGAACGAGTACAACTTCGAACTTCACAAAGCGGGCCGCGTAGCGGACTTCTTAGAACTCGGCGAACTCATGGCCCTCGACGCACTCGAGCGTAACGAATCATGTGGCGGTCACTTCCGCGAAGAATTCCAAACGCCAGATGGCGAAGCTGTCCGTGACGATGAGAAATACTGTCACGTCGCTGCTTGGGAATGGACCGGCGAGAAAGCCGCGCCGATTCGCCACACAGAAGAGTTGAAGTTCGAGAACGTTCAACTCGCAACCCGTTCGTACAAGTAAGGAGCCGATATGAGTGATGCAACAGCTAACATGACCATCTATCTCAAAGTCTGGCGCCAGGCCTCGGCGACGGCAGAAGGGAAATTCGTCGACTACAAAGTGGACCATGTGTCTCCGGACATGTCGTTCCTTGAGATGTTCGATGTCTTGAATGACCAACTCGTAAAAAAAGGCGAATCACCGATCGCCTTCGATCACGACTGCCGCGAAGGTATCTGCGGTATGTGCTCGATGATGATTAACGGCAAAGCTCACGGCGGCCAGAAAGGCACCACGACTTGCCAGCTTCACATGCGTAAATTCAAGAGCGGCGACGCGATTGTGGTTGAGCCATGGCGCGCGAAAGCGTTCCCTCTCATTAAAGACCTGGTCGTCGATCGTTCGGCTTTTGATAAAATCATCCAGGCCGGCGGTTACACCACAGCGCAAACCGGTAACGCTCCAGACGCTAACGCCAACTTGATCCCAAAAACTGTCGCCGATGAAGCCATGGACGCAGCGGCGTGTATCGGTTGCGGTGCTTGTGTCGCTTCATGCCCGAACGGCTCTGCCATGTTGTTCATGGGTGCGAAGATCTCTCAACTCGCTCTCTTGCCACAAGGCCAACCAGAAGCTCCTCGCCGTGCCCTAAACATGGTGAAGACTCACGATGAACTCTTGTTCGGTAACTGCACCAACCATGCTGAGTGTGAAGCCACTTGCCCGAAAGAAATCGGCTTGGAGCACATCGCTCGCATGAACCGTGAGTACACTAAAGCCACATTCACTTATCACGAGAAAGTTCGTGGTGGTGACGGAGCCTAATTCTGCGTCTCTATAACGATACGATTGCCGCTTTCCTGGGCCATGCTGAACGCTTGGCCCGGGAAATCCTCTCCGAAGAATGCGGCATCTCTGTTGGCCGCACTCGCTTCACTATCCATCGCACCACCTGGCCCCTCTCCATCATCTGCTTTGAAGACAATTCCCGCTGGGGCTACTTCGACGCGAAGTTTTTCCAAATCGGCTTGAATGCACGCTTGGCAGGTCAGGTGAGCGATGCCGTCTTGCGCGATCTCTTGCGCCACGAACTTGCTCACTATCTGGTTCGTGTGTTTCATGGTGAGGCCACCTCTCCTCACGGAGCCGAATACAAGACGATCTGTCAGCGCTACGGATGGAATGAAGAAGTTCAGGCCGCCAGTGGCGATCTCCCTTCCATTCAAAAAGTCGGTGACCTCAAAGCCGATGCGGTGATCGAGAAAGTCAAAAAGCTCCTGGCCCTTGCTTCATCGAGCAATCCTCACGAATCAGAACTCGCGACTCTCAAGGCCAACCAACTCATTTTGCGCCATCACCTGGATCGCTCACGTCTGAAAGATGAACGGGAATTGTGTGTGGTGACCGTCATGAGCGCGCCGAAGAAAAATGCCTTGATGACAGCGATCTATGAAATCCTCACGCACTTCCTCGTGAAGCCGATTCTGTTCTATGGCCGCGCGGAAGTGCGCCTAGAAGCGGCCGGCACCCGCGAACAGATTGAACTCGCTCAGTACGTCGCTGGTTTTCTACAAGTTGAACTTGAGCGTTTATGGAAACTCCAAGACCTTAAAGGTCTGCGCGCCAAGAATTCTTTCTACACCGGTGTGGCGCGCGGCTATTCAGAAAAACTCACCAGCACACGCAATGAACTCTCACCTGAAGAATCACGCGCCTTGGTGACTATCGAAAAAGACCTCGCCACGGATTTGAAATTCTTTATGGGTGGGCTGTCGCAGTCCTACTCAGGCCAAGTGCTCGACAGCAGTGCCCACGAGCGTGGCAAAGCGCAGGGCCGCAATCTCAACATTCGACCAGCCGTGAACTCTTCAGCAGGTAAGATTTTTCAACTTCGTTAAGGACAACCCATGCTTCACTCTCCAACACGCATCAACGCCCACGCCCGCAGAACTTTGATCATCGCTGGTGTGTTTATGTTCATCGGTGTCTTGCTCGGGGCTTTCGGGGCCCATGGACTCAAAAAAATGGTGGGCCCAGTTCAGCTTGAAACGTGGGAAACCGGCGCCCGCTACCTGATGATTCATGCGCTGGCCTTGTTTGCTTTAGGCATCATCTGCATGACCACGACCATAACCCTCACATGGCCCCGTCGCTTGATTACCTTCGGTACTGTCTTCTTCAGCTTCAACTGCTTCATCTATGTTTTAAGTGGGATTAAGTTCTTCGCCATCATCGTCCCCATCGGGGGCACCCTCCTCCTCGTCGG
>JBEIPE010000212.1:0-5278 GCA_040377215.1 Halobacteriovoraceae bacterium | reverse complement strand
GTGGGTCATCACATCAGCGAAGAGTACTATGCGCTCTTTAAAGAATTCACCAATCGCCGTATCCCTGAAAAGCTGCAAGTGAAAGGTAAAGAGCTTCCGCCTTTTTACAAGGAAGAAGAAGGCCCTTATTTGGCGGTTGATCTCTGGCCATTTTCACCAGGCAAACTCGATGAGTTCTGGTTTGATTATTTTTCGTTGCACGAAGGAAAGCGTTTTGTGCTTTTCTTCACTGAAGATGAAGCAAAAGGCGCTTTACTTGCAGAGCACTTCATCCAACGTCTTCCGACGACAAATAAGTACGAGCTTTTCTTAAGCACCAATTGGATTGATCTCGGGAAGATGCTCGCTCATGCCAAGGGAGTTGTCGGTCGGGGAGGCGCAAGCATCTCCTATGCCACTTACCTCGGCACAGATGCACTGGCGATTTATGAGACTGGTGAGCCACGCAGAGATGCGCCGATTCCATTTTACGCCAACTGGCAGCTGCTGGATTTGCGTGATCCGACTCTCGCGTCACCCACAGATAAAGCGGTGTTGGGAATTGTGAAGCCCAAACCTCAGGTCGATCCCGTGATGTTATTTGAGAAAACGTCGCAGATGTTTTTCTTCTAGTTTTGGCGGCGTGGGCGTTTCACTTTGTGAAACACGATATGAAGGTTTTTTCCTGCATCTTGTGAAATCACGAAATGGCCCAGATTTGAACTCGCGTAGCACACTAAAGATTCAGGAATCGTAGCATCCACTTGAGCACAGGTTGGCATCGTTGGGAATTCGATCTCACTGGCGCGGCAAAGCAGCTTTCCAAAAACAAATGAATTCAAGGCACGTAAGGCATCTACATCTGTAATGACGTCAGAACCTGGCGTCCACTCAGCGCTTGTGAGCTGATGATGCGCAGACGGAGTAGGTACCGGAATGAGTTTGTCAGCGCAACGGAGCTGAGCAAAGGTCGACGTCGACACCAGTAGGCTAGCGATGAAGAAAAGAATTCTCATACTCTAGAAATAACACGGGCCGAGAAAAACACCAGGGGGCAAAAGCCCCCCGGTAAGTCTTTATTGGAATTGGCCCAAGATTGTCTGAAGCGACTGAAGTTTTTCTTGGAACTGGCGGGCCTTCTCGCGAACCTCAATCACAACATCTTCCGGAGCGTTGTCGACGAAAGTGGCGTTAGAAAGTTTCGCTTCGATCCGCTGGTAGTCGTCCTTCGTCTTTTCAATGTCTTTCTGGACTTTCTTAACCTGCTCTTCGATGTCCACCAGGCCCTCGAGTGGGATCCAGATTTCCGTGTGCGTAAGCGCGCTAGAAACTGATCGTTTTGGTCTCTCAGCAGATTTCTGGCGAATAGTTCCTGACTTAACTGCTGCGAGATCACCCAAAAAGTGGCGTGAATCATAGAGAAACTTGGCGAACTTCGCATCGTCCGTGAACAAACGGATATCAACTTGGTCTTTCGGCTTAATGTTCACGCCCTGGCGGATATTACGAATGCCGGTGACCACTTCAATGAATCGATTCATGAGATCGGCGACGCGCTCATCACTCAAGTGAGCATCGCTTTCAACGTAGCTCTCTGAGGCGAGTAAGGTTTTACCATCCAAAATCGACCACAGTTCTTCTGTAATATAAGGCGTGATCGGATGCATGAGCTTCATGATCTGACGGAAGCCGTATTTCAAGACGGTAGCGCGCTGGCGTTTGGCCACTTCATCATTGCCGTTGAGAATGTTTTTCGAGAGCTCGATGTACCATGAGCAGAACTTCTCATACACGAATTGGTAGATCGCAGAGCAAGCATCATCGAACCGATACTCATCGATGGCTTCGTTCATGCGACCAGCAACGGTATTAAGTTCAGACAAGATCCAACGATCATGGAGATGCCATCTCTCTTTCGGTGGCAACTCATCAGCGGCCAATTCAAGATGCGGCTGAATGAAGCGGAAGGCGTTCCAGATCTTGTTCATGAAGTTACGGTAGCCTTCGATGCGCTCAGGATCGAGGTTCAAGTTACGGTTGTAGCCTGAGCCTGCCGCGAGAGTGAAGCGCATAGCGTCCGCACCGTACTGGCCAATCATGTCGAGAGGGTCAATGCCGTTGCCCAAGCTCTTGGACATCTTGCGGCCCTGCTTATCACGAACGATAGCGTGGATATAAACGTGCTTGAATGGCGGCTGACCCGTCATTTCCCCGCACATCATCATCATGCGTGCGACCCAGAAGAAAATAATATCGAAGCCGGTGACAAGAGTTGCTGTCGGGTAGAAATCGTTGAAACGCTTTTCTGCCATGGCCTTCTCATCTGGCCAACCCAATGTAGACAAAGGCCATAGCCCTGAGCTGAACCAGGTATCGAGAACGTCGGGGTCCTGGCGGAAATTATTCGCGCGGCACTGCGGGCAATCTGTCGGATCAGTTTCAGAGGCCCACTGATGAGCACAGCTCAAGCAGTAGAATACCGGGATTTGATGGCCCCACCACAGCTGACGAGAGATGCACCAGTCTTTAGGTTCTTTGAGCCAAGCGAAGTAGGTGTTCTCCCAGCCTTTTGGGTAGAACGTCATCGCTCCGCTCTCAACGGCTTCAACGGCGACTTCCGCCATCTTGCTTACATTCAAGAACCACTGTTTTGAAACGAGGGGCTCAATGATGGCATCACTGCGCTCGCCGTGACCAACTTGGGCCACGTGAGGTTTTTTCTCTTTGAGTTCGCCGAGTTCATTCAAGATGCTTTCGATCTTCTCGCGAGCATCTTTAACTTTGAGGCCTTCAATCTCAGGTGCGCCGTTATTAAAAGTGCCGTCTTTGTTCATGATGTTGATGATCGGCAACGAGTGACGTTTGCCGATCTCAAAGTCGTTGAAGTCATGACCAGGAGTCACTTTTAGGCAGCCGGTGCCTTTCTCGCGATCCACGTGCTCATCACCAATGATCGGAACTTCACGGTTACAAACGGGAATGATAGCGGTGCCACCAATCAAATGTTTGAAGCGCTCGTCTTCTGGGTGAACGGCCACGGCCGTATCGGCAAAGATCGTTTCTGGGCGAGTGGTGGCGACTTCAAGAACTTCGTCACTTCCCTTAACTTTGTAGAGGAGGTGATAGAAGAAACCTTTCACTTCTTTGTGCTCAACTTCTGCATCTGAAATAGCTGATTGAAGTTTTGGATCCCAGTTCACGATGTAGTCTGACTGATAGATCAGGCCTTCGTTGTACATGCGAACGAAAAACTTGCGAACCGCTTTGTTGGGAACTTCATCAAGCGTGAAAGTCGAGTAGTCCCAATCGCATGAAACGCCCATCTTCTTTTGCTGTTGGACGATTTCGTTACCGTACTGCTCTTTCCATTGCCAGATACGCTTCACAAGTTCTTCACGGCCAATCTCGTGACGATTCTTCTTCTCTTCTTTTTGAATAAGCTTTTCAACCACGGACTGAGTTGAGATGCCGGCGTGATCTGTGCCTGGGATCCACAACGTCTCAAAGCCTTTCATGCGCTTGAAGCGAATGAGTGCATCTTGTGTGGTGGCATCAAGGGCATGGCCCATGTGCAATTTACCCGTCACGTTCGGTGGTGGCATGATGAGTGTAAAGGTTTGCCCTTGCTTGCCTTTTTTAGGCTTAAAGCAACCGGCCTTCTCCCAAGCGGAGTACCACTTGTCTTCAGCTGCTTTCGGGTTGTAGGTCTTATCGATGAGATTATCCATGGGTCACTCCAAAAAACTCTTAATACTCTTAGGATCGTTGAGCTTCACGCGCATCTTTTCTTGGTCCTTAATGCGTTTGACCTCAATCTCACCACTTTGAATTTCATTTGATCCGATCATCACGACACCCCGATGACCGCGCTTCTCGGTGTGCGAGAAGACTTTCTTTGGTTTCGCTTCACCGAGATAGAGCTCTGTCTTTACACCAAGAGCGCGCAAAGAATGCGAAAGCTCAAAGGCGTGAGCTTCGGCGGCAAGGTCTAAGTAGGAAACGAGAACGCTGATCTCGGGCTTCTCAAATGTTGGAAGCAAGCCATGCGTTTTGAGGAAATCAGCGAGAGTTACATCGCCGAGTCCAAAACCCACGCCTGGCAACGGATCTTCATTAAAAATTTGCAAGAGATTGGCGTACGCGCCGCCACCGCAAATGGCACGACGGTTGTCTGGGCTCTTATCAAAAATTTCGAACACCACTCCGGTGTAGTAATCAAGACCGCGCACGATGGTGGGATCGTAAACCACAAACTTCGCGAGGCCTGAAGCCACCAAGCGCTCAGTAAATGGCAAGAATCCCCCTGCTGCGTCTTTCAAACCATGACGCTCAAGGAAGCTATGAAGAGCGGCGAAAGTGTCGAGCTTCAAGTATTCCTTGAAATGGGCCTTTACACTTTCTTGCGAAATGATCTCGCTGATCATCTTATCCAAAGCTTCGGGTGTGACTTTCTTGGCCTTATCGATCACTTTATAAAGCTTGTGTGACTGCTCGCTTGAAAGATGTAAGAGCTGTCCGAAAACAGCATCAACAACTCGGCGGTCATTCAACAAAACTTCGAAATGCTCTTCGGTGGCACCAAAGCCGCGCAACAATCCCGTAGCGACTTGGAGAATTTCGATTTCACCTAAACCTTCGGGAGCTCCGAAGATATCGCAGTTAAACTGCCAGTGCTCACGGAGACGACCTTTCTGCGGTTTCTCGTAGCGCATGAGATTGGGTATCGCGTACCAACGCAAAGGCTTGCTTTGCTCTTTATGAATCTGCGCCACCATGCGGGCCACGGTCGGAGTCATCTCGGGGCGTATGGCGACTTTGCGTTCACCACGATCAACAAATGAATAAATTTGTTCGTTGATGAGTTCTTCGCCAGATTTTGCAAGATAGAGTTCGACCTCTTCCACCATCGGGCCATCGTAGGGCTCGTAGCTGTGCAGCTCTGCGATCTCGCGCATTTTATTGAAGAGAAAATCACGCTGACGCATTTCTGGCGGGAAAAAGTCGCGTGTTCCCTTATAGGGAAGTTTTGAGAGTGCCATGGTCTACCTTTCGAGGGAGTTCGAGGGCCATGGGCATTGTACCCGAGAGGGGGGAGAAGCGCCATAAACGGCGCAGTTCGTCACTGAAGAGGTTCGCTGCCTGGATCGTTTGGAGCACTGCCCCCAGTAGAGGTGTCCTCTTGCAGTTGATCAATAGCACCAGAAAGTTCCTCCGCAGGCAAAGTCGCTCCCGGAGTATTGATCTTTTCTATGGTTTCTTGCGCCGCTTTTTTCTCGTTGGCCGCTTGGCCGGCCAAGTC
>JBEIPE010000014.1:0-22351 GCA_040377215.1 Halobacteriovoraceae bacterium | reverse complement strand
CCCAAAACAGCAGCGGCTTCCGAAAGTTTCTGAGACGCCATCAACTCACCTTCAGCAGAAATGATCTTCGCGCGCTTCTCACGCTCAGCTTCGGCTTGTTTCGCCATCGCACGTTGCATTTCGAGAGGAAGATCGATGGCTTTGACTTCTACGTTTGTAACTTTGATACCCCATGGCTCAGTCAAGTCATCAAGAATTTCTTGGAGGCGGCCGTTAATCTTGTCACGTTGAGCGAGCATTTCATCAAGCTCGTACTGACCGATGACAGAGCGCAAAGTTGTTTGAGAAATCTGTGCTGTCGCGTGATAGAAATTTTCTACGCTGATGATCGCTTTCGAAGGATCAGAGACGCGGAAGTAAACCACGGCGTTCACTTTCAGAGTCACGTTGTCTTTGGTGATAATATCTTGAGCCGGGACGTCCATTGTGACGAGACGAAGATCAACTTTCACCATCTTTTCGAGACCCGGGATCAATATAATTAGACCTGGGCCGCGCGTGCCGTTGTACTTACCGAGACGAAAAATCACGCCGCGTTCATATTCATTCAGAATTTTAAAAGTGCTGAATAGAATACCTCCGATAATGAAGACAAACGGCAAATAGCCAACGAATTCCATAGGTGCTCCCTTGTTTATAACTTAGTAATTTCGAGTAAAAATCCATCACCTTGCTGTTGACCAACTTTCACGCGGTCACCCACGGACAGTTCAACAAGACTGCGGGCCTTCCAAATGACTCCGCCCACACGAATTTGATAGAGATAAGATGATCCTTCTTGGCCCAAAGCGCGAATGACTTCACCCTCTTGTTGTGAGTGATCAAAAAATCGCTGTTTCTCTGAACGATGTCGCGCCAAGAACCACGCGATCACTCCCAAGGAAACAACGATGCCTCCTAGTGTGGAGACGATCACAGAGTACTGGACGGTCATCCAGCCATCTTCATGGCGATACAAAAAGAGCGAGCCGGCCGTGATACAACCAAGCCCTGCCAGGGCCAAGAGTCCATAGCTGGTAATGTAAATTTCTAAGACCAGCAGCACGACGCCTGCAATAAGCAGGGCCATGGCACCAAAATTAAGAGGGAGAACTTGGAAGGCGATACCTGCCACAAGAAGGCACAGCACGCCAATTCCACCAGCAATAAAGCCACCTGGTGCTTGAAACTCGAAGTAGAGCAGTGCGGCCCCAAGAATGAAAAGTATGTAGGCCGTAGAGGGATTGGCAAAAATATTCAATAGCTGCTGACCCGCATCCATTTCACGAATTTCTGTTTCCACAATAGGTGCAAATTTGATCAGGCGCTTTTGGCCTTGAATAATGACAGTCTTTTCTTGATAGAGAGCACGAATCCCATCGAGAGAAGTCACGACTCCGTCAGTAATACCTTTCTTGGCGGCGTCTTCAGCTGTGAATGAGGCAGCTGTCGCGACCATGCTGACAAAAGCTTCAGCGTTGCGGCCACGAGTGGTGGCCAGTGATCGCACAAGTGCGGTGAGATCATTGACGGCCTTGGCGCGTCCGTCGCCTTCTTTAATGTCCTCGCCAATTCCCACCGGAGTCGCAGCGCCAATATTGGTCCCGCGATTCATGACGAGTCCGTGGGCACTGCTGGCGATAATCGCACCTGCGCTCGTGGCAGAGGCCCCTTCCGGAGTGACCCAAATCACCACAGGCCGCGTGGATTTTCCAATGGCCGTGATGATGTCTTTGGTGGTGCTCACCAAGCCCCCAGGCGTGTTGAGCTTGATTACAAACAGGGCACTGTCGGTAGCTGCGGTGCGAGTGAGCTCAGTTTGCAGGTAATTGGCCACCGCAGGGTTGATAGTGGCGTCCACTTCGAGCACTACGATGCGGTCCAGGGTTAAATCCGTGATGGGATCGACGCCGGCACGAAGGTCGGAGAGGACAAGGAGGGATAACATCGCTACAATAAATGACCTTATCATGAGAGGACTTTAATCCCTCCCTGCGGCATCCGTAAAAAGGAATTCCAGTTGTGGCTACGCGTAAATTAACCTTTTATCGAGCGGCCATCCTTAACCCTAAGGATGATAAGACCTGTGAGTTTTGGGCCGATGGCGTGTTGGTGTCTGAGACCTCTTCTAAGGGCATCTCCCGCATTAAAGAAATCCTGCCGTACCGGGAGGCATGCGAGAAGTACGTGGAAGATTTTGGCAGCGCTAATCTCTTTGAATATCGCCAGGGCGTTATTGTTCCCGGCTTCTTCGACATGCACTTTCACTGGGTACAAGATGATGTGCGCTTAATGCCGAAAGATTCACTTTTACAGTGGTTAGAAAAATACACTTTTCCTACTGAAGCCAAATACGCTTCGAAAACCTATGCGCGTGCCCACGCTAAAAAATTCTTCCAGCGTCTAAGCAAGACCGGCACTTTGGGTGGAGCTTGCTACAGCTCAGTTCATGATCACGCACTTGATTTTGCCATGAACGAAGTGAAGGGAGACATTCTCATTGGGAATGTGCTCATGACTATGCAGTCGCCAAAGTCACTGCAGCAAACCAGTTCTGAAGCCATCAAGTCAGCGCAGCGTGGAATGCGTAAATACAAGCATCGCTATGTGCTCACACCTCGTTTTGCCATCGCCACAGATCCTCACACCATGAAGACCACGGCGCTTGAGGCGAATCGTCGCAAAATTTTTAAGCAAACTCACCTCAGCGAGACACCAGCAGAAATTAAGTACGTCATGGAGCTCTACAAGCAGTTTCCTGCCTATAAGAGTGCCAAGAGTTATACCGAGATTTATCACAAAGCTGGGATGCTGGGCTCTCGCTCACTGATGGGGCATGCCATCCACCTGAAGCCGAGTGAGCTTAAGCTTCTCAAGAGCACAAAAACCGCTTTAGTTCATTGCCCCACCTCCAATGCTCCCTTGCGTGAAAAAGGTCTTGGCTCGGGATTGTTTGATTTCCGCAAGATTGAGCGCCAAGGAATTCGCTGGGCGCTTGGCAGTGACATCGGTGGGGGCCCGTTCTTGTCGATGTTAGATGTGATGCGCTCATTTGTGCAGCAACACGGCCGCAAAGGACGACGCCAGGCCACGTTTGTGAAGGCGCTCTATCGTTCGACTCTGGCAGGGGCCGAGATTTTGGGTGTAGATCATCGCACCGGCAGTCTCGAGACCGGCAAGGAAGTTAATTTTGTCGTGCTTAAGGGGCCGCAGGGGCCACAGAAGGATGCTGAAGGTTTGCTTAAGAAACTGATCGCTCAGACGAAGGTCCGTGCGCATTTCGACAAACAAGTTCTGGCCACGTATTGGCAGGGGCGTGTGCTCTAAGAGAAGATAGCTCTATGCCACAAGTGCTTTATATCGATGATGAACCGGACATCTTGGAATTAGCGGATATTTACTTCGCTGAACGTGGCATAAAAATTCAGACTGCCAAAGACGCTCAAGAGGCCCTCAAGCTCTTTGAGCAAAAGCCTTTCCTTGTCGTGGTCTCCGATGCCCGAATGCCTGGCATGAAGGGGACAGACCTTTACCAGCGCCTCTGCACTCAATACGACTTTAAAGGTCATTTCATCTTAGTTTCAGGGCACTATGAATCTCATGAGACGGATTCTGTTCCTGCGGGGATTGCTTTAGTGCTCACAAAGCCCATTGATTTCGACGAGCTCATCAATACTGTGTCTGAGTTACTTAAGGCCTAATTTCTTATCATCCAATTCAAGACTAATCGGGCAGTGATCTGAGCCTAAGACATCAGCATGGATACGTGCTTTTTTTACGGCCGGCATGAGATCTTCGGAAACAAAGAAGTAGTCGATTCGCCAACCGATATTTTTCTCACGGCAACCAGGGCGATTGCTCCACCACGTATAGGCACCCACTTCTTTAGGATTAAAATGGCGAAACACATCCACCATGCCGTCTTTTTGAAACTCATCCATCCAAGCACGCTCATTAAGCAAGAAGCCCGTGGTATTTTTATTGCTGACGGGATTGGCGAGATCGATAGGGTGATGAGCGGTATTGAAATCGCCGGTGATGATCACAGGCTTCGTTTTTCTTAAGGCCTTCACTTTTTTCTGAATGGCTGCACAATATTCCATTTTGAATGGCACGCGTGCATGGTCTCTCTGTCCATTCGGGAAATAGCAATTCAACAAATACGCCCAACCCAAATCGTGGATGAGAGTACGTCCTTCGCTGTCGTAAAGCTTTATTTCAAGTTTTTTCGTGTCAACAATTTTTTGTCGACTCCAGGTCGCGACACCAGAATAACCTTTCTTATCGGCCACGGTGCTGTGCAGTTTAACGCGCGGTAAGTTTTTCACGTCCTCAGGGAATTGCTCCTCTGAAGCGCGGGTCTCCTGTAGACATAAGATATCAGGAGAAGTCGTAGTGAACCATTCAAGAAATCCCTTCTTATGTACAGAGCGGATGCCGTTGACGTTCCACGAAAAAAGCTTCAACCGTTTTTTCCCATTGCTTAATTTTTGCTGAAAGAGGTTAGAATGGTTCTACCAATTTTTTTGGGGATGATGAATGACATTCCAAAAAAAATGACTAGAATCTGCTTTCGCCCAACAGAAAGTTTCCAGGAGTGGCCATGCGCTGTTTTAAAAATATTGCTCAGTTAATTCGTTCTCGTCGCATGAATCACCCGAAGGGCTACTCTCAATCTGAACTCTCACATTTGCTCGGCTATAAAAATGGCCAGTTCATTTCAAACGTAGAGCGCGCGCTCTGTAATATCCCATTGAAGATGTTGAAGCGCGTTTCTGAAGTGTTGGACATTCCATCTGAAGAATTGAAAGGCGCTATCTTGAAAGACCAAGAAGAGACGCTCAATAACTATCTCTATAACCAGAAGCCATCTAAGAAAGAAAAAGACACCGCAGCGACGGCTGATCTTAAGAAAGTGGCTTTGGAGACAGAACTCTCTGCCACGGGCACTGACGGCCTCTAGAAAACTCACGACATGTATTCATAAAAAAAGGCTCCTTTCGGAGCCTTTTTTATTTTCAGAAACTATTTGGATGCTTTGTAGGCCTCATAGTCGGCATAGGTGCCTGAGGTTTCTTCACGATCCTGCTCGTAAGCTTTAAAGGCTTCCATCTGAGCGGGAGTGATGTGCGGGTCTTGAAACTCACCTTCGGCTGAAACTGGCTCGGCCATGGCCGGCATATCCCGGTTACCTGAGTAGGTGAGATCCAGGCGGTAGCGCTCAACGTGATTAAGCAGGGCTTCTTTTTGGAGCGGGTTGAGGCGCTCTTCAAAGCGACGCAACTGTTCAATGGTGCCAAAGAAGTTCTTTTCTAAGCGACGGCGATGACGGCCTTCATCGCGATTGAAATCTTCATAATACTTACGACGATTGGTCAGGTGTTGCTCGAGGAGGTTGAGGTACTTTTGAACCACCTGAGCAGGCGAGAGAGGGCGTCCTGAGCGACGACGACGAGAGCGTCGCTGTCCACCACCGCCACCTTGGCCTTGATTCCCTGCTGCTTGGCGATTTTGACCGTCTCCTGGGCCGCGTGGGCCTTGGTTTTGTGGGCCTCCGCCACCTGGGCGACGAGGACGACGATTACGGTTGTTTGAATTCTGCACCATAACTCACGATGCTATTCTTGGGGCCTTCTCTTGTCCAGGAATTGAACGGATAAAAGACTCACACTACGCTCCGCGCGTCTCGTATAATGGCGAGCAAATTCAATCTTGGAGGACTTCCATGTCAAAAAAACGCGTTAAAGTTGCTGTTACGGGCGCCGCTGGTCAAATCGGTTACGCCTTGTTGTTCCGTATCGCTTCAGGACAAATGTTTGGTCCAGAAACTGAAGTTGAGTTGCAACTTCTTGAGCTTGAGCAAGCTCTGCCGGCACTTAAGGGTGTCGCCATGGAACTCGAAGACTGTGCTTTTCCACTACTCCGTAACATCGTCATGTCATCAGATGTGAACGTGGCCTTCAAAGACGCCAACTGGGTTATCTGCGTCGGTTCAGTGCCACGTAAAGACGGCATGGAGCGCGCTGATCTCTTGAAAATCAACGGTGGTATTTTCACCGCCCAAGGTAACGCTGTTGAGAAGAGCGCTGCGAGCGATGTGCGTGTGTTTGTTGTAGGTAACCCATGCAACACCAACTGCTTGATCGCTATGAACAACGCGAAAGGCATTCCAGCTGATCGTTTCTTCGCCATGACTTCTTTGGATGAAAACCGCGCAGTAACTCAATTGGCCCAGAAAGCGGGTGCACCAGTAACTGCTATCAGCAACATGACGATCTGGGGTAACCACTCAGCGACTCAGTATCCTGACTTCTTCAACGCTAAAATCAATGGCAAGCCGGCCACTGAGGTCATCACAGATCATGAGTGGCTCAAGGGCGAGTTCATGAAGACTGTTCAGCAGCGTGGCGCTGCCATCATTAAGGCCCGCGGCGCGAGTTCAGCTGCTTCAGCCGCTAATGCGGTGGTTGACGGTATCCGCCGCCTCACAACCGATACACCTGCTGGTCAGACCTATTCAATGTGCTTGGCCTCTAATGGCGAATATGGCGTCGATAAGGGCCTCATTTTCTCTTTCCCGATCCGTGTTGAAGGCGGCAAATTGAAAGTCGTCGAGGGTATCCATCACAATGAGTTTGGCCAAGAGAAGTTTAAAGCCACTCTCGAGGAATTGCGTGCTGAGCGTGACTCCGTTAAGTCGATGAACCTGATCTAAGATAATTACGAGGATCGGAATGTTAAGATTCCGGTCCTCGCTCTAAAAGCCTCTCGCACCGCTCCTAAAACTCTTGCAAATCAAGCCTTGGTCCCCTATAAAAACCCTTCATGTTTTTTTGGGGGTACCGCGATGGTGACTTTGACTGAGAAAGTAAAGCTTTCTGGATTTAACAATCTAACCAAGATTGTGAGTTTCAACCTTTACGATTTCAACATCGCCATGACCGAAGAGCAGCGCCAGAGTTACATCGCCTACATTGATGAGAAGTACTGCGCAGAAAAAATCCGCGATATCGCCCGCGAAATTTGCCGCATCATCGACGCCAACATCCTTAACGAATCTATTCAAAACTACGATCCGGTCGGCGCCTCGACCATGACGCTCATGAGCGACATCGCAGGCGGCAAGTGGGAAGACACGTCGGCCAACACCACGGCGTCTGTAAAAATGCACTTGGATAAATCTCACATCACCACGCACACGTATCCGGATGCCTCAGACCCTGAAGGGATTTGTACTTTCCGCGTTGATATCGACGTGGCCACTTGCGGAGAGATCATTCCGTTGAAGGCCCTTGAGTACATGTTCAACGCGTTTGAGTGTGATGTGGCCTACATCGACTACGTAGTTCGTGGTTACACTCGTCTTGAAAACGGCAAAAAAATCTACAACGATCACTACTTCAATTCGATCCAAGAGTTCATCCCGAAAGATGTGCTCGATCGTTACGTCTATCGGCAAGACATCAACATGGCCCACGACAATACTTGGCAGACGAAGCTCATGATCAAAGAACTCGGTCCTGAGAACTATCTCTTGGATCCGAAAGACGTGAATCATCCGGATATCGATGCCAAGATGCGTTTACTTCGCCAAGAGATGCGCGAAGTGTTTCATTTGAATTAATCAGGTCGAGCGATTAACACTATATTTCGTGGAGAGACGGCGGGATCAAAAATCTCGCGGATGTCCACGTGATAACCAAGTTCCTCCATCCACACCGCACGATCTGTCAGTAACGCTGTTTCCAAGGCGCGTCCCATCACATCACGAACTGTGGCCGCCGCCAGCATATGCCTAATCAGCGTTTGGTTTTTCTCTTCTTGGAAGTAGGCATTGAGCTTCTCGTCATTCCAAGCAGAGGTGAGCTGCAAACGACTTAGCTGCTCTCGCGCGTAAACGGCAAAACTTCCATCGTAAAGATCCGGCGGACAATTCCCTAAGGTCACTTGACCCTTTATCCCGAATTCATCGTGCAGTAAGAAGTGAAGGGTGTAGCGGAAATATTTCATCTTATCTCGGAACAGCACATCTTCGAGCGTCACTTTGCGATGAGCGCCTGCAGCGAGAGTGAGTGCAAAAAGATTCCAAGGAAGTGCGTGGGTCTTCGTACTACTAGAGAGATTACAATCCGTGAGTTCAAGTTTGTGATAGCAGCACGGCATGTTCACAACAGAAGCACGTGCCAGAGCAGCGGCTTCCATGTGGGCCACACCTAAACCTCCGCAAGTATGCAAACCGGTTGTGAGAGTACTTGGTCCCATAAGAGCAGCAAATTTTTGATCAGCGCGCTCTACACGATGCTCCTGAAAACTCACCTTGTGAGGGGAGTCTTCCCATTTGTGCAACTGCCAACGGACACCACTGCGCTGAAGTTCAGGATCCATATCTAAGCTCATGACCTTAAATCCATAGTGATGGGCGAGGGTTTGCGCGAGATGGCCAACTCCACCGCCAATATCCACCACATCACTCAGTTCATGCTTTTGCACCAGCTCAGCAATCAAGGGGGCGAGGCGTTCAAGTTCATGTTGTTTTTTAGGAATGATCTTCACCCAGCTGACGGCCTTAACCGGTAGGCCAGACTTAGCGAGGGCCGTGGGAAAATGAGAAAGCTCGTTGAGGGTTTTGTGAAACGCCGCAAGAGAAGGCTGAAGTTTTTCCCAGCCGCGGCCTTGGAGCAGCTCGAAAGTGAATTCGGCGGAAAGTTTCTGAGTAAGTTCCTCAACCCACGCAGGATTGTAGGCCGCTAACGACCGAGGATACTGCAGCATGATTTCGTTTCGCCAAATGTCCTGGTAGGGTAAGAGAAACTCTACCAGGGCCTCGTAGCGGGCCCGATGTTCCATGTTTGAGGTATAGCATGATGACACTCCCTCCTGAACTGCAAAATATTCAACGCGTCTCTGTCTTTGGGATGGGGAAGTCGGGTGTGGCGGCCGTGCGTCTGTTACAATCACGAGGCGTAGAGACTCATGCGATTAATGAGGGTGCCGTTGAGTCGTGGCGAGATAAAGACGATCTCTACCGTTATCTCGAGCCCTGTTATATGCATTCTCAAGACGATGCTCTCGAAGTATTTGCCTCCAGCGGGCTGATCATTATTTCTCCAGGGATTCCCACCACACACCCAGCACTCGCCATGGCGAATGCTGCGGGAGTGCCGATTATTTCAGAAATTGAGCTCGCCTACTGGTTTTGTCGAAAAGTTCCGGTCATTGCCATTACAGGCACCAACGGAAAAACCACCACCACCACCATGATTTTTGAGGCACTCAAGCAGGCCGGAAAAAAAGTTTTCTGTGGCGGTAATATCGGTATCCCTTATTGCGATATGGCCCAGAAGGTTTTGGCGGGGGAGAGTTTTGATTATGCCGTCATTGAAGTATCGAGCTTTCAGCTTGAAACCATCCGTGAGTTTCATCCTCGTATCGGTTTGATGCTGAACCTTACGCCGAACCACTCTGAGCGCTATGAAGGCGTTGAAGACTACGGTCGCGCAAAATTGCGCCTCTTGCTCAATATGCAGGCAGGTGATGATCTGATTGTTGGTGAAGAGGCGGGAGCATGGGTGGAGTGGAGCGCATCCACGAAAGCGACTCGCCATATTTTTGCTAAGAAAAATCTTCCGGCCGATTTCCTCAAGCGCTTTGATTTTGCCAAAGGGGTTTTGGTTGGAGCGCATAACCGTGCGAACTATTACTGCGCTTGGAAAACTCTTTCTCTGCTGGGGATCAGTGGTCTTGATTCTCTTTTTCAGAAGTTTATTGAAACGTTCCCCGGGGTGGAACATCGCCTTGAATACGTCGGAACCTTTAGTGGTTTGAAAGTGTACAACGACGCCAAAAGCACCAATGGCGAAGCCACTCGTACGGCGCTAGCGGCCTTTGAAGGCAGTGAAGACCTCTATCTTATTGTTGGCGGTAAGCTGCGCAATGAGACGGACAAACTTTTACCAGATTTGTTGCCCTTCAAAGGACGCGTGAAGAAAATCTTCACCATCGGTATGACCACAGAGCGCTTGGTGAAAGAACTCTCGGGAGATTTTCAGACAGAAGCCGCCCATACGTTGGATCAAGTTTTTGCTTTGGCCAAATCACAAAAGCTGCAAGGCAACCTTGTCTTCTCTCCGGCCCATCCGTCGTTTGATCAATTTAAAAACTATGTTGATCGTGGCCAGCAGTTTAAAACCAAGGCCCGCTCAATTTTAGCATGAGCGGGCGCATGAGTTAGCGTGACTGTTCAGCGATCTTAAGCAACTGCTGGTCGATAGACTGGCAGATTTCTTCGGCATCTTGCTGGCGCCATTCCGTCGAGAGCGATTGGCGAACATCCGTGAGGATCACGCCGGCCGTCTGATTGATTTCAGCTAAGCGCTTCAAGGTGAGCTGAAGGGAGTCTTCCAGCTGGGTGAGCTCTTTCAAAATATGCTGATAGGGTGCCCACTGGCCCACCACATCGTAGTAATCCCGTGAATGACGATCCCACTGCAACTTGTAGCTGTAGATCAAGTTGTTTTGGCGCTGAAGCTCATTGGCGCGTTCCCGAAGCAGCGTGCTTGAAATCTTCTGGGCCACTTTCGGATCAAGCACTGATAGGCCTAGCAAAAGCTGATTGGAGTCTCTTTCCTTTTCCACTTTTCTTGCGATCGCCTGCTGACGGCGTTCCTCGATATCAAGCTTAAGTGTTTCGAGGCGTTTAAATTCGCCGTAAAGTTCTCGGTTGCTCGTGAAAAAAGCATGAGACTCAAACTTGAGATCGAGTATCTTGCGTGTGTATTTCAGCGCGGCCTTAAGAATTTCAGTAGTCTCATCTTGCACAGGTGAGACTGATACATAGTCGCGCTCCAATACAACTCGGCAGGCAGGAGAAATTTCATCGCTCGCGCGGGAATGTACGGTGAAGAAAACGAGGGACATTAATAGATATTTCATAGGTCATCCTTAAAATTGAATGTTGGGGTGGCGCTCAAGAACTTGTTCAGTATAGATGCCGACAATCACTGAGTCGGCGTCACAACCAACGTAGCTCGTTTTGGTTAAGCGTTGAAAAATCTCTTTCTTCGTCATCGGAGGATTCTCAAGCCACCCAAGTTTACCTTCAAGGCACTTGAGCTTCGGTTTGTAATCTTCTACGCGAACGGTTGAGCTATCTCCGGTATCACGACTGTCATTCGTACGACTTGAACTTGAGCTTTTCTTGCCGCAACTGGCGACGAGGAATCCTAGGACGAGCATGAGTATAACTGATTTCATAGGCCCTCCTTAGTTCTGCACAAGCTGAACTGAAAACTTGAGTTCATCTTGGAAGGGTGGATGTACTTTGCTGGCGAACTCGTTCATATCTTTAAACTTGTTGAGATAGATGGAGAACTCATCTTGTTCAATGTGTGAGGCGAAAATGACGTCGTAAAGCTGCTCCATCGAGTAGAGGCTCTCGACTTGATACCTCTTCATGTTCTCTTGAAGAATGTTCGAGATGTAGAGGATTTGGTGCAAAGGGTTTTTCCAGTTTTTTCCTTCAATGCGTGCCCAGTCGTTTGCCACGCCATGGTAGAAGTTATAGAGCGAATAAATTTCGATAAGAGGGCGATCTGTCGCCACTGTCTGTTGGCTTTCAATGTATCCCGAAAGAATTAACGCCTTTTCTTTGAAAGCACAGGTCGAGAGTCGATCTTGGCTCACGAGCGTTTGACCGTCGATGTAGAGACTGTGGGGCATAGAGAGCACGTTCAGGAGCTTAAGAAAGAAATTACTTTCTTGTACCGTGGAGATTTGGATTGTGGCTGTATCCAGTGCCGGCACAAGGACGTGCACTCTTTCTGAATCGAGATTAAGCTCTTGGCCGAACTGCCGTGCAAGGAGTGCGGTGTCAGGTTGCTTCGTTTTTAGGTTGAAGCTTGCGACCCGACTACCGTACTGAGACAGGCTGTCTTCTTGCGCAAAATTCAGCACGAGGTCCCTGAGATTTTTGCAAAGAGGGGAGTCGGGTCTTGTTAGGCAATTGAAGCGTTGGAAATCATAGCTGACATCTTTCAGGATCTCTTTGCCAAAGGCACACGCATCAGAGCGCGAGGCCTCATTTCTTTCTGGAGTCAATTTCATAACCTTTGGCGTGACGTAGGCGTGGCTTCTGATCATCTGTACGTCATAGTCTTGTAAGCGTTGAGCAAATGCGATCGTTGGTAGAAGTAGTGTGAGTAACAGCAGTGGCTTCATATTAGATTTCCTTACTTAATTTAAGTTCGTTAAAAACGATCTGTTGGTATTCCAGGTAAGCCTCATGGGATTTCTTCATGTGGACCTGATATTTTTCTTCATCAGCATTCGTCACTTTTTGCTGGAGCGCTTTGTTGTTGTACTCATCAGTGGCGGCCTTAAATTCGCTTTGGGCCTTTTTTAGTTGGGCCTTGGCGATTTCAACACTAGGGATGCTCGCTGGTACATGGAGAGCTTTGACTTCTTGGGCGAGTTGTTTAATCCGTGAAGAAGAGGCGGGGGATTTAACCCCCACCTTTTCTCGTGCCACTGCCGGCTTCTGGAATTGTGGAGACCAACTCCACCACAATCCCCCGGTCACTCCAACAACGATTAAAATGAGTAATGTCTTTTTCATGGCAGCTCCTATTGGCAATTCTGACGATCGAGACAAACCGTCATTTCTACGTTGGTAGAGCCATGATTAACTAAGTAGGAGCTGAGCTTGAAGTCTTTTACGATTCTGCCCTTAGAACTCTGCGTGTGAGACGAACTACCGGTGTGGCGTGAGCCGACGAGATCATCCATCGACTTCAGAACGATCGAGCCGAATTCACAGTATTTGTTTTGGCCGCACAGATTCATGACTCCGCCACCAATCTGAGAGAAGAACTTACTGTCAGCGCCGAGCTCCGTGTGAGGAACTTCAGAGATGGTGTACTCTTTGGCGTAAGACATGATGAACATATGGAACAGATCTTGATAGAGCGATTTCTCCAGAGCTTCGTTAATGAGTGCCGACTCCTCAGGATTTGAACCGATTGGAGATTTCACCATTTCGCATTTAAGGCCCATGTCCTTGTTATAGTCATGGCGAGTGTGATCCCAAGATTTCGTTTTACGACGGAAGAACCCGCCAGATTTCTTTTTACCACTGTCACGTACGTAGGCCGATGAATTAGAGACATTCAATTCGCATTTGCCTTCGATCGGTTCAGCTTTTTGGTAGAAATTGTAAGTTAGCGGAACGTTTTGGGCATAAATCACTCGTCCTGGATTCTCGTTGAAGACAGGGTAGGTCACTTTACTCTTCACCACTTCGCCTTCAGCAGTTGTAACAGTGTAATACTTTGTTTTCATAGTAGGTTGTCCGCAGTAGCTCGCCACAGTGATGGGCATCTCAAAGCTTTGTGCTGAACCAGCATTGGCGGTGAATTCTTTAACTTCAAAAGATAGATCACGTGGCTCTTGGCCTTCTTCAGTGATTTGGGCCGGTAGTGTGATGGTGCGGTTTTTGATACCAAGCGGGATTTGGGTCTTTGGATCGATCTGGTAACTGACCATGTTGTAGGTAGGAAGATTGCCAATCGTCATTTCACCTTCAAGGCGAATGATGTTCGGATTGAGCATGACATTAAAGATGTCGAGATGACGGACGTCATAATCAAGCCCGGCTTCTTTAATACGCTCAGCTAGGAGCGCCACTTTCTGATTGGTCGCAAGGCTGTAAGCCGCGGTCGCTCGGCCGACAATTTTATTCGACATGATATTGAGTTGAGCATTGGCATACTCGTAGGCCTCTTTGCTCGTTCTCTCGTAATTGCCAAGCGAGGTCCGCATATCTGTCTCTAACTCTTCGAGGAAGGCGAGTTCATCTCGGATATGGCCCCATTTGCCAACGGCCACAGTGAATTCACGATTCGCGGCAACGAAGGCATCATAAGACTGGCGAATTTTCTCGTTAAAATCTTTGATCATAGGACGGTAAGTCTCACGAATGCTATTTCTCTCAGCTTCAGTTGGTGCTGCGTTGAGTTCCGCCATCATAGAACGATGAGTGTTGTCGAACTGCTCTTTAAGGCGATTGTATTCAGTGTTGAGGTCTTCCTTGGCCTGGAATGTACGGTTGTACTCCGCGAGATTCTCTTGATTCTCATCGCGCAGGCGGAGTGCTTCATTACGGAGTTCTTCAATTTTTAAAAGAATTTTTCGACTGC
This sequence comes from Halobacteriovoraceae bacterium, assembly GCA_040377215.1. Taxonomy (GTDB): domain Bacteria; phylum Bdellovibrionota; class Bacteriovoracia; order Bacteriovoracales; family Bacteriovoracaceae; genus UBA6144. The sequence continues at coordinate 8,180 of JBEIPE010000014.1, read as the reverse complement.
GCATCCCATTAGCGAACATCACTTCATAATATGGAGAAACGAAACGATCTTCTTTGTAGATCGTCTGAACTTCGTGCTGCTCTGGCATTTTAGTGAGGATCGAGCGGAAGTTATGTAGGTTCTCGCAGCTCATCCCTGCTGACGTTTGATAAAATTGACCTGTCACTTTCATATCGTCGGGAGCAACATAGACGACGTTACTCTTCTCATGGTCACCCATGATTTTACCGATGCCAGTCAATGAGACGGCTTTAGTAAGAGATGTGAGATCGGCGCGCGGATCTGGAAGCGCCCAGGCCTGACCGATGGTCAGACCGGCAAGTAGCGCTGTTGAAAATTGTTTTGAGAACATGTGTAACTCCTACATAGTTTGTTTTTTGTTAATACCGATGGCCACTCAGCTCATGCTTCTTCCGGAGGAAACGTTTTGCGTCATTAGTCATCGATGAGCGCGCTTATTACGGTATGTTGTGGAGCGCTGGGAATCTGTTTCGCTGGTTTTGAAGAGAATCTGACCTGGGCCATGTCGGCCGCAAAAAATGATGAAGCTAAGTTGTTTGAAACATTTTCAGGGCCGACTTGTTCCCGGTCAAGCCATGAACTATAAAGCCGCCACGATGGATAACGTAACTACATCAGCGCCCCTTGGGCTTACGCTGAAGAGTCTTATTGATGGGCATTTAAGTGCTCATCCGAATGTAAGTCTTCGCGGACTGGCTTCTCGCGAAGAAGGGATGGGCCGTGAGTATCTCCGTCGTTTGGCCGCGGGTGAAATCCCTGATCATAAGTTAGATAAAGACAAAGTTCTTTTGCTCTTGATGACGATCTCTAAGAAACGCACCATTAATGAGTTGATCACTCACTTTGGTGATCCTATCGCCAAATGGTTGTTAGAGATGTTTCCCATCGTCGCGGCAAGCAACACACAACTGATCCAAGAAGATCTAGACGCTATCTTATGTAAAGCCGATGACGAATGTGTCGCTTACTACCTAGCGCGATCCTCTGCGGGAGTTTCTCCGGATACGACTCGCGAGATTCTGGGGAATGCAGGAGTGGAAGCGCTCAAAGTATTAGAAAGCAAAGGACATCTTACTCAGAAAGGTGGGAAGTTCTTTGGCAGTAATGACTCCATCTTTACGAGTTCGATTGCCAGCTGGAAAAACGTCGCGAAAACGTTCTTGAACTTTTACCGTCCTTCTCACTTCGGTCGCAAGCGTAACTATATGATGATACTCACGGCGAGTCTCAACCAGAAAGGGATTGAGGCCGAGCAAGAGTTGTATCGAAAATTCCACCAAGACCTCAGCAAGCTTTATAGTGATAAGGAAAATCACGGCGATATCCACTGCTTTGCGGTCGCTTGTATGGATTCATTTAACGTGTTAGAAGAGGCCCGCCATGAACTACATTAAACTAATATGCTTCTTTTGTTTGACCTTCACCTTGCATGCGCATGCGCAGCTTCAGACGGCCAAAACGCACTACGTTGTGAAGAAACTCGTCACGGTTGATGATGAAGTGTTCAGTTCAAGCAATGTGAAAGAAGTGTATGTTGAACCAGTAGGATTCATCGGAATCGAAGTTACTTCAGTTGTTTTGAAGAATGAGCGCGTGATCTTGCAGAACGAAATCAAAGACGTTGATCTCATCGTTTTGCCACGTGGTTTTGGAAGTGTTCCGTCAATTATGATGCCGGGAGTGGATCTATCGATTGAGATCTCACGCTCTGGATCGAACTCAGGCGGCGGCTAGATCTAGTTCTTAGTGTAGTGGCCGTTCATGTGGGCCGCATAATCAGCATCAATTGAATTGGCAGAACTTATGCTTGCGGGACCGCGAGAAGGGGCTGCTGTATCAGTGGTGGCTTCAAACGAAATTTTGGCGATGAAGAGAAAGAGAATTGTTAGAATCACGCTGCCAAATTTGATGCCCATATATGCCCGACTGCCTCAATTGGTTTTATTGTCCACTGAGTGCTCTATCGGCATGTTTTCTAAGGACTTTAAGCCTTTTCTGAAAAAGAATGAATCCGAGCCTTTAGCTCAAGCGTTCCTTGAGCTGCTGAACATCTTTTCTGTCTTGGTACATTCCAAATCCAAAGCGTAAGCGCGCCCCTCGCTGATCGATGTAGACCTGCTTTTGGAGCAGCTTTTCGCGCACAGAAGTGGCTTCATTGGCGTCCGAAGCCTCGAAGGTGAGGAAATGCCCATGAAGGTGGAGCGGCTGGGTGTAGAGGGGTTTAAGCTCTTTAAGGGGAGAGAGTTTGAGGAACTCATTTTGTAACGTGAGAACGTGCTGGTGAATATGTTCAATCGTAATACCAAGTTTCTGGAACTCATCCCAGGCGGCCACGAAACGGTACCAACCGGAGGGATCCATGGTGGCACCCCAAAAGGCCATGCCATCGTTAGAGTAACCCACGCCGCCACCTGCGGGAGCCGAGAGGTGAGCGTACTCCGCAAACCATCCTGTGATCACCGGACGCCACGGGCCTTGAGGAACGACCATAAAGCCCACGCCTTCGCCGGCCTGGACATACTTATAACCACCACCTACATAAAACACACGTCCTTCAAGACGAGAGAGATCAGTCGGGAGCGCGGCAAAGCCGTGGTAGCCATCGATGATAAAAATCGTATCGGGTGAGGCTTTCTGTACCCAGCGTTCGATGTCTTCGATTTTGAGCGCAAGGCCTGAGTTGAAGAACACCTGACTGACAAAAACCACATCGGTTCCGGCGAGCTTGCTTTCAAAGTTCTGTAGAAAGCTTTCGCGATTGTTGAGAAGTTCAATCCCTTCCACCCGCGTGACTTTAAGGTGCGTATGCACTTCTTCCCAGCGACGCAGTTGACGTGCAAAAGAATGGAACTCACTGTCGGTGGTGAGAAGTCTTAATTGAGGGCGTGTGAGGAGCTCTGAGAAAAGTCGCACCAAGAGATCGTGAGTATTAGGCGCGAGGGCAATCATGTCTGAGCGCTTGAGATTGAGAATACGTGCGATGTGGGATTGTACTTGCGGCACGATGGACTTGAAGATGTACTCCCATTTGCGATCGTTGTAATGAGCAGCATCGTCCCATACTTTGAGCTGAGCTTCGCGGGTGACGTCCGGCCAGAAATGGTGGGAGTGAGCAGCGAAGTGCAACTCATCCGGTCGAGCGGCCAAGAAACGAGAGTAGAGCGACTTATAGTCCTTCATAGGAGAAACCCATTTCATGCTGGAGGAAATCGGGGAGTGCCGGAATCTCTGAGCGCGGAATTAAGAAAGTTGAAAGGTTGAAGAGATCAGTGAACACACGATTTCTTTCCGTAGTGTTTTTCAAGTAATCACTGCCCGCTGAACCGCCCGTACCAATTTTGGTTCCAAGAATACGTTGAACCATAATCGCATGGCGCCAACGCCAGGTGGTCATCTGCTGATCCATCTCGACGGTAAGAGTAAGAAGTTGTTTTGGAGCCTGCATAGCAGGCCAGTCGCGGTAGAGCTGAATGAAAATCGCATTCAAAGTCGCGCGTTGCGAGAGACGAACTTTTCCTTGGGCGCGGGCCTCTTCCCAGCGACGAGCATCGAGTAGAGTCAAAAAAGTTTCGCGCGTGGTATTGAGATTGCCGAGTTCCATCTTGCGGACACGTTCGTCGAGGTTCGGGTTGCCTTCGATGGATTTCGTATCACGCTCCAGCATCTCCTGAACTTTTTGCGAGTACTGCGACCAGAAGTCCCAGTCTGAGAATTGCGAGAAAGGCATGCGTTCGAGCCAACCTTCCAGCAGCGTGAACAGCGAGGGGCGTGCTTCTGCATCGGCGAGCATTTGGCGATGCTCCGGCTTAAGGCGCGACATGAAGAATTGTTTTTCAACTTCCATGCGATGAGCGGACGTGACGCCGAGGGCGGTTTCGATCAAACGAAACTGCAAACTCTGAAAGCCTGAGGCGGGAATAAGATCATCACGAAAATCTAAGAAATCCAAAGTAGTCATGGTTTCAATGACACGGATTTGATCAACCAAAATCTTTTGGATTTCAGTTACGCGCTGAAGACGGGCGACGATGGTGGAAAAAGATGTGGAAGGCACTGGCTTAACCGACAAGAGGTCACGAACCGAGTCGATCTCGTGCAAAATCTGCTTGAACCACAGCTCATAGGTTTGGTGAATGACGATGAAAAGCATTTCATCGTGCGCGGCCGCTCCGCGCTTGGCCGACTCGAGTGTTTGGGCATCAAGAATCTTCGGCAGTTGCAGATAATCGCCATAGTGCACTGGAGGTTTCGGGGCCATAATATCCTTCCCTTCGCAATCGTTGCAGGGTAATTTTTTTGAGTCGCGTAACAAGGAAGATTCTATGAAGAAAACCCTCGCTCTGTCCCCCCAAACCATCAAGCAGAACGTGCAAAAACTGCAGCATTTTATGGCCCAGCATAAGCTGGATGGGTTCTATATCTCCAGTAACGATATCTACCTCACGGAATATGTCCCTCTCGAGGACTGTCACCGCTTCTATTTCACCGCCTTTACCGGCTCTACGGCGGAAGTTTTGGTTCCAAGCACAGGTAAAGTACGTCTTTACGTCGATGGGCGTTACCATGAACAAGCGGATGGGGAAGTAGATGGTACAGTCGTGCATGTCGTAAAGTGCGATGCGGCGACTGGTATTGCCCAGGCCTTGTTGAATGATGCCAAGTCACTTCAGATGAAGAAAGTAGGCCTTGAAGCTGATCGCACATCTCTCGGATTCCTCAAGCGTCTAGAGACCGTCACTGAAACCGTGCCGTTCCATCTCGCCGAGCTTGCGAGCATTATTGATTTCACTCCAACGCCTGCCCCAAAAGAAATTCAACACGTGGCCCGCGAGAATCGTGGCCGTGACACGTTAGAAAAAACATCCCATGTGTTTCAAAATGAAAAGCAGGGCATGTTCGTGGCCGCTTTGGATCAAGTGAGCTGGATCACCAACTGCCGTGGTTACCAGTTGCCACATCTTTCAAGTTTCCGCGCTAAGGCATTGGCCACTTTGCGCAAGGTTTATGTGTTCGTTACTCCCGACACACCGATCAGCGCAGCGGCTAAGAAGATTGATGGTGTGGAATGGATTCAAGTGCCGAACAATCAGATCGGCTCAGAACTCACGCGTTTGCAGAACACTTTGCATCTCGAAGAAGTCACTCTTGATCCAGGTCTATTGAATTGTGCCGATTTCAATATGCTGCTCTCGGTATTTCACCCTGAGCGCTTGAAAGAAAAGCCGCTTGGCCTTGTGGAGTGGATGTCGATTAAAGAGCCCGCCGAGATTCGTGAAATGGAAGCGAACTTCGTTTGCAGCGATAAAGCGATTTTCAACACCATCAAATGGCTCAAAGAAAGTATTCGAGATGGCAAACGTCTCACAGAATACGATCTTTGGGCGGAGACGACTAAAAAGTACGAAGCGCAAGGTTCTAAAGAGCAAAGCTTCGGCACCATCGCCGGTGTCGGTCCTAACGGTTCCATTATTCACTACGGTAATCCTTCAGATCAAGTGGTGATCAAGGCCGACGATATGATCTTGCTGGATTCCGGCGGTTATTTCGCTGGTGGTTTTGCGACCGATACCACGCGGACATTTTTTGCCTCTCCAAGAGGCGAAGCCAAACCTGAGCACAAAAAAATCTACACGCTTGTTTTGAAAGGTGTCTTGGCGTTACAGAACGCGATTTTCCTCGAAGGCACAAAAGGGAACGTGTTGGATGGCATCGCGCGCGCGCCGTTGATGAAGCATGGTTATAACTACAGTCACGGCACAGGACATGGCGTGGGCATTCACGTTCACGAAGACGGTGTGAGAATTTCTGTGGCTTCACAGATGCCTATGCGTGCCGGCCAAGTTGTTTCAATCGAGCCAGGAATTTATCTTCCCGGTGTGGCCGGTGTGCGCTTAGAAAACGTCGCAGTCGTAGAGAAGCACCCTGAGTTTAAGGGCTATCTCAAATTCCGCTCGTTCACGAATGTTGGATTTGATCCGAACTTGATCGATGAGAAGCTGCTCAATAACGAAGAAAAAGAGCAGCTGGAAGTCTATGAGGCTGAGTGTGCCAAACGTGGCAACTCGCTCAGGTCTCTTTCTTAGTTCGCTTAAAGACTAAGGCGAGTAGTAATCCCATGAGGGCGGTGGGCCAGAATGTGTTGGTTCCGCCGCCGTCTCCATCGCCTCCGCCCTTGAGCGTTGAGATGGTTCCTAAGAAACAGCCCGCTCCGAAGAGATCCACTTGCACAGGGTAGAGGTAGGTGACGCCAAGGCGATCATCGCGACCTAAGTCTGTGCGTGTCGGAACAACTTTATAAAACATCAACGCCGAACTCTCTTCACTGTGGCCGAGGCCGATGGCATGGCCCACTTCATGGGCAATCACTGCGACTTTGTCTTGGCGTGAGAGAGAAGAAAAACTGCCATTGGTGTCATTGATGAGAACCACGGCGCCTTTGATATCTTTGCCAGAGATATCATTGGGGAGTGTCAGGGCCAAGAGTGAGCTGCCACCAGGAAAGTTGGTGGTGTTCTTGTTACACGTAACGATGATGTCACTTTGAGTTGGGACTGGAGTGCCACCACAAGTTCCACCGATAAGACACAGTTCACCGGTCCAATAGTTATCATCGCCCGTGTTTTCGCTACCGGAGGCTGCGAGCTCTAAGCGTGAAGTGGAAACCTTATTCCAAAAATCGTCCATGGCATCACCGATAAGGCCAGACACTTCGTCGAGGTCCACGTTGTCACAAGGAGTAGGATTGAGACCGACACGCACATTCACCTTCTCCTCGTCAAAACGTGCACCGATAGAATTATTCAGGGTGAAGGCTTGCGCTACGGTAGGGAGCAACAAAACGAAAAATAAAAACTTCATGCTATTCTCCCAAGTCGTAGTAGTAGCTAAACATGAGTGTGTAACTGATTTCACGGCGCTCAGACTTCAGCACAGAATAGATATAGGTCTGAAAGCGAATACCAAAATCTTCCAGCATCGCCTCTGCACCTAGATCAAGTGTGTTATTGATCGATGTGCGTGATTCAGCAGGAATGTAGAAACGTGAAGTGCCGTTACCGTTGTTCAGCTCTTTTGAGCCACCTTCGCCTTTGATGTTGTTGACCATCAATGAGGTTCCCACGCGCAGTCGCCACCAATCGCTGCCTCGCCAAGCAAAGTCTGTTCGGAGCATGATCAAGTTTTGTGTGACACCTTCGCCGGCCTCTCGCGGAAGTACCCAGTTGAGTTCTGGAATGATCATCCAATCGTCCGTCATTTTGACGTCGGTAGAAAACCCAAGCAAAGGGTTGAAGGCAAATTTCTCTTTGCCGCCATTCTCATCAGTTTGCACGCGGCCCACGAACTCAGTGTGAGAACCGGCATGAAAACCGAGGTTCTTAAATCTCTGAGAGAAACTGTCGGTCGATGTCGCCTCAGCATGGCCTGCCGCGCTGAAAAGAAAGGCGAACAGAAAACTAATAATCATGAGTGTCCTTTAGTAAGGAAAGTATATCCCAAAACTATTTTTGCGATGGCAATATAGTGGGAGGAGAACCCTCTATGTTCGAAAAATTTTCTGTGCCTGCTGACCTGATGCCGAGTGATCCACGTTTTGGATGCGGCCCATCGTTGGTGCCACTTGAGCATTTGCAAAACCTTGCGGCCACCGGCGTGAATTACATGGGGACGAGTCACCGCAAAGACGCTGTGAAAAATGTGGTACGTGAAATCCAAGAGGGATTACGTGCCTATTTCAGTTTGCCTTCAGGTTATGAAGTCGTGCTCGGTAATGGCGGCGCAACAATGCTTTGGGACATGATTGGACTCGGGCTCGTAGAGAAATCGTCGGTGCATTTCACCTGCGGAGAGTTTTCCGACAAATGGTACAAGGCCCACAAGCTTATTCCTTGGATCAACACCAAACAAATCTCAGTAGAGTATGGCCGTGGCATCGAAATGCACGAAGAGCCAGGCTTTGATTTTATTTGCACGACTTTGAATGAAACGTCGACCGGTGTGCAGAACACTCGTGTGCCGGTGATGAAGAACGCACAAACTTTAGTGGCGATGGATGCCACTTCCGGCGCCGGTCAAATCATGACCGATTTAAAGAACGTTGATCTCTACTATTTCTCTCCTCAGAAGGTGTTTGCTTCTGAAGGCGGGCTGTATGTGGCGTT
>JBEIPE010000236.1:0-4601 GCA_040377215.1 Halobacteriovoraceae bacterium | reverse complement strand
CGGTGATCGTAAATTCTCTGTGACCACTTGGGATCGCTCAGAAGATTACTCCATCGAAACCAAAATCACTCATGGCACGCCCCAGGCATTTGTAAATATCATCAAAGGCTGCGACAAGTTCTGCAGCTACTGCATCGTTCCTTTCACGCGCGGCCGTGAGAAATCACGCCGTCTGGAAGAAGTGGTGAAAGATGTGCAGCGCCTGGTGGAGTTCTCGGGCATTCAAGAGGTCACGCTCTTGGGTCAGAACGTGAATTCTTATGGCAAAGACAATGGTGAGTCGCTGGCCCAGTTGCTCGGCGAACTTCAGCAGATCAAAGGACTTGAGCTCATTCGTTACACCACCAGCCATCCTTACGACGTGTCTGATGAATTAGTTGAAGCGCACGCCAAGCTTGATAAACTCGCTAATCATTTGCACCTTCCTGTGCAGTCTGGTTCAAATACTGTGCTTCAGCGTATGTTGCGTGAGTACACCAGCGAGCATTACCTGCAGCTCGTGGCGAAGATGCGCGCGGCGAATCCTCGCATGGTGATCACGACAGATATCATTGCTGGTTTCCCCAATGAGACGGAAGAAGAGCATCAAGAAACCATCGCGCTTCTCAAAGCTGCCCGTTTTGATTTCATCTATGCCTATACCTACAGTCCACGCAAAGGCACCAAGTCAGCGCGTATGACAGATGTGCTGACCGATGAGATTCGCTCACGTCGCTTGCAAGAAATCATGGACCTGCAAGAAGAAATTCAGAAAGAAGTTCGTCAGCAGATGGAAGGCCAAACCTATCGCGTGCTGGTGATTGAGAAGGGAAGCTACAAAGGCCAAACCAAGTGGAATGGCCGCACATCATGCAACCGTCTCGTGCACTTCACGCCGAGCGAAGGTGATGTGACGGATTATCTCTGGCATTGGGTGGATGTGGAGATCACTTCGACGACCGCTTTCTCGTGTCAGGCCAAGTTCATCCGCGATCACGGCAAAAAACTCACGCATGCTTAAACCTGTGCTCTTTGCTTTTGGGTGGTTGTTTTTCGCCCTCGGTGTCATCGGCGCCTTTCTTCCTATAGTTCCCACCACTCCTTTTTTATTATTAGCCGCGTTGTGTTTTTCAAAATCCAGCCCACGCTTTCATGCTTGGCTGTTGGCCATGCCAGTTTTTGGGGCCGCGGTAGAGGATTGGCGCATCCGTCGGGTGATTCGCCCTCGTGCCAAAATCCTCTGTGCCTCTATGCTGACTTTGAGCCTGGTTTTTATCTGGGCGCGTCCTAATCCCAGTCTTGCGATCAAGATTCCTGTGACCCTTCTGATGGTGGGAGTGGGGACTTTCGTAGTTACGCGCAAATCGCTTTGATGCTAAAATTTCGCCCATGCGCTGGATTCCTTTCATATTGCTGACTCTTTTATTGGCCCAGGGCTGTAGTACGCCTAGCTACCTTGCTAAGCAGGGGTGGGGACAATTTAAGATTCAATGGAATGGCGTACCTAATGAAAAGGTGCTGGCCGATCCGAAGATCAGTGACGAAATCAAATTCAAAATCCGTATCATCGAAGATGCCAAGAAATTCTTTGAGCATTACTTCACCCACAAAGGTGGAGGCATTTATTCCAAGACCACATTTTTGGACAGTCGTGCTGTCACCTGGTTGGTGATCGCCAGTCGGCCAGATCGTGTGGAGGCCCACGAACACCAATTTCCTTTTATGGGTTCGTTTCCGTACTTAGGGTTTTTCGGTAAGGATGATGCGAAAGACTTCGCGGAGGGCCTGGAAGAAGATGGTCTTGTTACGTGGACACGTCCGGTGTTGGCCTACTCCACGTTGGGCTATTTAGAAGACCGCATTCTTTCTTCTTTTTTTGAATTTGATGAAGTTGAATTGGTCGAACTCGTCTTTCATGAGATGTTTCACACGTTGTTCTTCATCAAAGACAACGTTGATTTAAATGAAAATCTGGCCAGCTATTTTGCGGATGCTTTGCTGGAAGAATATTACCTCGATAATCCGACACTCAAACTTTACCGCCGCAATCAGTTGGGTCACAAAGTGCTCGGCAAACAACTTGTGCGGATGGCGCTGGAGCTACGAGTTGAGTTTGATAAAATGCGTCCCAACCTAACGGCAGTGAAGGCCAACGAGCACACCAAACGTTTTGTGCGCGAGATTCTCTTGCCGGTTGTTCGCACCACCTGTCTTGAACAGGGCTGGGTTGATGACGATTGTCCGGATAAGGAAGAGAAGTGGAATCAAGCACGTTTCGCGGCGCTTTTGACCTACGAAGAAGAGCAGGATTTTTTAACTGATCTGGCCAAGTCTAAGGAATTGTCACTACGCGCGTTTTTGGGACAACTGAAAACATGGTACGGTGAGTGGAAGAAAGGCGACCAAAAAGAAGATTTTACCTCTTATTTGCGTCGACAGAAGTCATGAGACACATCCTCTATATTGATCCCCTCGAAAAACTCAACACGAAGAAAGATTCCACACTCATGCTTGCTGTCACGATGCAAGAGCGAGGCATTGATTGTGTGTTGTTGTTCGAGAAAGACCTCTCATGGGGCAATCAGGGAAGTGTCTTGCGAGTTCATCGCTTCAAAGGAAGTTTGAACGGCGCCTATTTGGCGAGCTTCGAGCTCACTACGCAAGAATCAATCACCCCAGCGAAAGGTGACATTCTTCACATGCGTCTTGATCCACCGTTTGATGGCCGTTACTTGCGCTATCTGTGGATTCTGGATCAGTGGGAAAACCGCGGCGTGCGCATTCTCAATCGCCCCCGCGGCATCATGCAATTTAACGAAAAACTCTTGGCCTACGAGCAGACGGGTGCTGTGAATAGTTGGGTGGGCGAGGATGCCCAGGGATTTGAAACTTTCTGCCAAGCGCTGCGTGCTCAGGGCACACAAGACATCGTGCTGAAGCCTCTTGATCTCTATTCTGGCATTGGCGTTGAGAAGTGGGCCATGAACGACGCAGGCCTGCTGAAACGCTTCCAGGATAAGGCCCGTGATTTGGGTGGACCCATTGTCGCTCAGGCCTTTATGCCAGAAGTTCATCAGGGGGAAATCCGCGCGCTCTACTTCGCCGGCAAGCACCTCGGCAGTATCTTGAAAAAGCCCAAGGCCGGTGAGTTTATCTCGAATATCGCGCAAGGTGCGGCTTTTGAAGCCATCGAGCTCAGTCCTACCATTCAAAAGAAGTGTGAGTCTATTTGCGCGCGTTTAAGTAAAGAAGGCGTGGAGTGGGTGGCCTTTGATATTCTTGGCGAGACGCCGACAGAAGTGAATATCACCTGTCCGGGATTGTTGGTGGAAGTCAGCCACGCCCATGGGAAAAACCTCGCAAACGCACTGTTAGATTTGATTTGAGAGTTAAACGGTTGTTCATCTTCCCAAAATGAGAATTCTCTCCATAGAATAAAGCCTCAAATTCAAAAGAGGTTTTCATGCTGAGTTTCATTCTCCTGTTCACTGGTTTGAGCATTGCACAAACGACAGATTGTGAAAGTCTTTACGCAGATCGAGGTGCAAGCCTTGCTCGTTCTGAAGAAGCCTATGCCTGCTTCGAGAAGCAAGTTCCTACCGACAACATCATGACCGCTCGTCGCCTCAATCGCCTCGCGTACTTGAAATTTTTCATGGCCGAGCATTTCCTCGAAAACAAAGCCGACGTGCTCCTTGAGTCCATCGCCTTGGCTGAAAATGGGATGTTGGTTTTCGGCAAGAAATACGATCTCGCAGCCTACCGCGCGCTCACCAACGAAGAAAAAGAAGAGCTCGCCTGGGCGCTTTATCACTACGGCCTTGCCACTTCTCTCTACGTCGACATCAAGGGCATCGCTGAGGCGCTTCGTCGCATGGACGACATCAAACGCAGCATGAGCACGATCTTACGCATCGAACAGTTCGCTGTCGCTCATAGCGGCGCCCATCGGACACTTGGCATCTTCCACATGAAGGTTCCGGTCATCGCCGGCGGCGACATTGAGATTTCTAAAAACTACCTACCGCTCGCGGTGAACTCAACATTGAGAAGTGGTGGCCTCAGTGTCTATCCAATCAACAACTCGGTGTATGCAGATTTGCTCTACAAGCTCGGTCAAAAAGAAGCATCTTGTGCGCAACTACGCATGGTCGCAGACCTCACGGACAGCGACGTGGCCGCGCTTGATAACGGCTTCGATTTCGAGACCCGCGTGCACGTGCGAGAAGCGAAGAAAAATCTACGGTCTCGTCAGTGCCCCTGATTCTCTTCTTAGTTCTCTTCGCCACCGAAGCCCATGCCACCATGCTGGTGAATCGCCAGCAATTCCTAAGCACGCAAGTGCTGCCGCAGGGGCTGTGGACCTTCGGTGTGTCTCATGGTCGCTGGACCTCAACCGCCGGTTCGTATTCAGGAAACGGTCAGCTGCAAAGCAATCGCGATTATTTTTCACGTGACGTCGACTACGATGCCATGACTGACGAGATCAGTGATCCCCTTGAGCGTGAACTCGCGCAAGCGGCGTTCAACGTCTACGGTCGCTCTGGCGAACAAGTCGCTGGTCGCGCAGTGAACGACGTGGACGTGCAGCAAAACTCGAACACCTACGTGCTTGGCCGCGG
>JBEIPE010000251.1:0-4348 GCA_040377215.1 Halobacteriovoraceae bacterium | reverse complement strand
GTACGCCACAGTGGTTTTCCTCGTCTTCACCGGTTGGCTCGGATTTGAAGCGATCCCATCGTTGCTGGATAACAGATTCGAAATTCTCATCGGACCCCGCACAGGTTTTTGGGTCATGTCTGCTGCACTTTTTTTGAACATCCACCACTTCTTCGTCGACAGCGTCATCTGGAAGCGCGGTGAGGGAGTGATTGAGAGATTACAGAATTAAGGACTTAGGCTTCCATGCTTTTTCCATATTCGTGCCATGGTTTCGGGATATGATCTGATGCGTATGAATTCAATATTACTCGTTGAAGATGATCCCGTTTTAGGAAAAACAGTGAAGCTCGCCCTTGAGCTTGAGGGCTTTGAAGTCAGCTGGGTGACCTCCATCAAAGAAGCCAAGTCGTTACTCGACGGCCATGCTTATTCCTTGGCCATATTTGATCTCAATCTTCCTGATGGACACGGCCTTGATCTCTGCGCCTGGACCAAAGAGCACTTCCCGCAACAGACCATCATCATTCTTACCGCCCAGAGCGAAGAAGAGATGGTGGTGCGAGGTCTCGAAGCCGGAGCACGGGACTACGTGAGAAAACCCTTCGGACAACGAGAATTGCTCGCACGAATTAAGGCCGTGCTACGCCAGACGGGTAACTTCACAGAGTCTGTGAAGCTCGGTGATCTCACCATCGATTTGACCAAGCGACAGGCCCACTCCCATGGCAAGGAAGTAGATCTCAATAGGAGGCAGTTTGATATTCTGTACTTCTTCTCACAGCACCAAGGCAGAATCGTCACACGAGACATGCTGCTGAACCATCTTGGCCGTGAGGGTGATATTTTCGATCGAACCATTGATTCTCACATCAGCCAGCTACGTCGGGCACTGAAAAAAGTGGCCCCTGATAAGTTGGAGATCGTGTCTGTTTACGGAGTGGGGTACCGCTTTGAAGTGGCGTCTTAGGGATTCTTTTTTTGCACGAGCGCTGGCTTTGACCGTGGTGATCACGGCGCTCTTCCTTGCGGGTGGTGGGTGGATCGCCCGTGAACTTGGCAAGCTTGAGCTTGATCGCATGCGCCGCTTTCCACTTGAGTCACATGGTGCCTTGGTGGATGAGCTTATTCAGCACCAAGGAATGTCACAGGAAAAGGCCCTCGAGGTCATCCATCGTACCCAGCCGCCGCTCGTGGGATTCCGCTACAAAATAATCTCTGCTCAAGAGCTGAAGGCCGATGCTGGATTAAGTTACCAACTCAAGTCTGGTGCAGTGATGGTTCCTACGGAAAAAAATGTGGGCCCACCGAAACCACCCATGCGAATCATAGCTGTCGGCCTTGGATCCGGATTCCTGGCGCTGGTGCTTGCGATTGGGATCTCCTACTTTTTTGTCTTAGGAATGTTGAAACGGAAAGCGGATGCCGCCGGAGAAATTCTTACGCTCTTACAGAGTGGTAATCTCACCGCACGAATCGCCGTTGAAAGAAGCGATGAGTTTACAGGTCTTGCCACTAAATTTAATCAAATGGCCGAGGCGATTCAGTTGCTCGTGCAAAATTTGCGTAACATCGAAGAGACGAGACGACATATGCTGGCGGAACTCGCTCATGATCTACGCACACCCGTGGCGTCTCTGCGCACGGCTTCTGAGCTCATCGAGAGCAAGTGGAGTGTGCTGACGGACGATAAACGCAAAGAACTCACTCATGTGATCCTTCGTGAGACGCAGTATTTTGAAAAGCTCGTGGATGATCTTCTGTTTCTTTCGGGTGTAGATGATCCGCGCTATCAATCAAATTTCACAGAACTCAATCTGAGAAGCCTCTTAGAGGATCAGATACCTCTGTCCGATAAGATTCGTTACAAGATCATGGGACTTAATCAAGTCGTCATTCGGGGAGACGAACACCTTGTCCGTCGCCTCATTGCGAACGTGTTGGCCAATGCGACTCGGTTTGCGCACGCAGAAATCGTACTCACGCTAGAGTCGATTGGAGACGACATCGTCCTGGTGGTGCAAGATGACGGCCCGGGATTTTCTGCTGAAGAATTAAAAGATTTTGGTAAACGCAAGTTCACGCGTCGCTGGGAATCAGGACGAGGCGGTCATCTCTCTATCGGATTGGGTTCTACCATTATGAGCAAGATTGCTCAGCTGCATGGTGGACGTGTTTCGGTAAGTAACGGTGTAAAGGGTGCTCGAGTCTCTATCATCTTTCCTGCGAGCTCATAGAAAAATCAAATCCCGCTAGGACGGCGGCGAGGAAGAAGGTTTTCATAAAACTCCCTTCTTCCCCGTTATCTGCCAATTACTCAGTCCAAACCGGCGTGTCTCTCAGACGAGAAACGTCGAAGCCTTCACGTTGCGCTGTGGTCTTGAGCGCCTCGATGATGTTCGCATCCAAGGTCGGTGTGCGAGACAAGATCCAGAGGAAGTTGCGATCTGGGGCACCGACCAACACGTACGAGTAGTCAGCAGCGAGATCGAGGATCCAGTAATCACCAGCGAACCAGCCGAAGCGATTAAAGAATGGCACGAAGCTCACTTTGAGTTTCGCATTGGTTTTCTTGTCGGCGATCCGAGCGATGGCGTTGGCGACGTTCAAACCTTTTGTGGTCTTGCAGGTGTTCTTGACGTCAACTTTGCCGTCACGACGAAGCTTGTATTCAGCTGTTGTGGCCTGGCATTGCTTCTGGAAACTGTTCGGGAAACGGGTGATTTCATACCATTTGCCCATGTAGCTCGGGACATCAACCATAGAGACAGTGCGGACAGGCTCGGTAGAATTGCTAGCGCAGGCGACAGTGGCGAACAAAAAGGCGCACAGAACGAGAGTCAATTTCATAGAAACCTCCTGGGTTTAATAAGTTCTAGCGAACTCATACCAGGAAGACGTTAGACAGCGCCAGGACAACCATTTTTTTCATCGGCCCGGACGGGCTCTTGCCATACTTTTTTCATGATCGCGATCAGCTGATCCTGCTCTTTTTCAGAGAGATGGCTAGAGAAGTGCTCTTCAATGAGCTCAGAGTAGCGCTTCCACATGTCTTTACGGAGTTTCAGCCCATCTTTCGTAAGGACGGCATACACACCCCGCCGATCGCTGGGGCAACGTTCCCGTTCGATGAGGCCTTGGTTTTCTAGTTTTTCGGCCAAGCGGGTGACATTGCAGCGGGAGAGAAGGACGCGTTCACCCAGATCAGTAAAACGAAGGGCATGTTCAGGCGCACGCTCTAAGGTCCACAGCACATCGTAGACCTCCAAAGGCGGCAGGCCATCCAACTTCATAGCTTCTTCCATCACCTGGTTGAGGCGCGTACTCGCAACAAAGAACTTGGCCCAGGCTTCTAACCCTTTGGAATTATTCATAAAACACATTATACTAGAAATTTGTTGCAATTGCAACAAAGCAGGAGCATAGTTTGTTTCAGATGCAACAATTGCATTTGAAACAAAACCTTTCGGAGCTTAGATCATGAAAACTATCGCCTTCGCATTTACCGCCGCGGCCCTCCTGAACTTCCCAGTGTGCTTTGCCCAATCCCAAACTTGGGATGTGGACCATAGCCACTCCAGCGTGAACTTTGCTGTGGATCACTTGGTGATCTCAGAAACTAACGGCAAGT
Source organism: Halobacteriovoraceae bacterium (assembly GCA_040377215.1). Taxonomy (GTDB): domain Bacteria; phylum Bdellovibrionota; class Bacteriovoracia; order Bacteriovoracales; family Bacteriovoracaceae; genus UBA6144. The sequence continues at coordinate 738 of JBEIPE010000251.1, read as the reverse complement.
TCGATACCTATACCTTGGATGTGAAATCCGACAAACCCGACTTCACAGACGCGAAGTTTACGGCGGTTATTCAAACTAAAAGTATCAACACCGCTGATAGTAAACGTGATGAACATCTTCGCGCCAAAGACTTCTTCGACGTCCAAAAAAATCCAACCATAGTGTTCGAAGGAAAAAAGTTCGAAAAGGTGAAAGGCTCCACCTACAAAGTGTATGGCAAGCTCACGTTGAACGGCGTAACGAAGGACGTGGTTTGGGACGCTAAGTTTAACGGTATCGTCAAAGATCCCTGGGGCGGCACACGTGCAGGGTTGAAAGTCTCAACCACTCTTGATCGTTACGAGTACGGATTGAAATACAATTCGGCCCTCGAAACGGGCGGTCTCGCCGTCGGTCAAGAGGTGCGTATCGCTGCGAACTTCGAACTCATTAAGAAGCAATAGAGGATTTATGAAAAAACTAGCCATCGTTTATCACTCTGGTTACGGCCACACAGCTTTTGCTGCGCAAAGAGTTTTTGAAGGCGCCGCCACGGTTGACGGCGTTGAAGCCAAGCTTGTCGCTGTTGGCGCCGAGAATGTTACTCCATGGGAGGAATTAAAAAATGCAGACGCAATTATTTTTGGGACGCCTACGTACATGGGCTCAGTCTCTGCTCAGTTCAAAAGCTTCATGGATGAGTCGAGTAAGGTTTGGATGGGACGAGAATGGAAAGACAAAGTGGCCGCAGGGTTCACT
>JBEIPE010000096.1:0-9574 GCA_040377215.1 Halobacteriovoraceae bacterium | reverse complement strand
CTCAACAAGCAGTACGGTTTTGATAAGCCGTTGCATGAACGTTATCTCAAGTGGCTCGGCAATATCGTACGTTTAGATTTTGGCGAGAGTTTTACTTATGAAGAGCCCGTCATCGATGTCATCTTCTCAAAGTTTCCTGTGTCTCTGCAGTTTGGTATCGCTTCACTTATTTTGAGCTACTTGATTTCGATTCCGCTGGGTATTGGTAAAGCGCTTAAACATGGAAGCCTATTTGATACCTCATCGAGCTTCTTGCTGTTTGTCGCTTACTCCATTCCACCGTTCATGCTCGCCATCTTGCTGATCGTATTTTTGGCGGGGGGAAGTTTCATGGATCTTTTCCCCATCGGTGGGGTTTACTCCGATTATTATGATGACCTCAGTACTTGGGGAAAGATTGGCGATCGCTTGCATCACTTTGTTTTACCGCTTTTCTGCTACACGGTCGGCTCGTTTACATCGCTGACATTGCTCATGAAGAATTCGCTCTTAGAAGAAATCAAAAAAGACTATGTTCGTACTGCTCGTGCCAAAGGCCTACCTGAGCGCGCAGTGTATCTCGGACATGCGCTCAGAAATGCCTTGATTCCTGTTGTCACTGGCCTCGGTGGATTTCTTTTGGTGTTTTTCGCTGGCTCACTTCTGCTTGAAACGATTTTCCAGCTCGATGGTATTGGCCTTCTCAGTTACAAATCTGTTCTGGCCCGTGACTACAACGTCATCATGGGGTTGGTGTTCTTGCAAAGTGTGCTCTTCCTGCTAGGAAACGTACTGAGCGATCTGGCCTACGTGCTGGTTGATCCAAGGATTGATTACACATGATTGAGAAGATGCTTCGCCACGATCTCTCTATTCGCCGTTGGCGTCGTTTTAAGAGCCGTCGTTTGGCCATGGTTAGCCTCTGGAGCCTTATCATTGTTTGCGCCATCAGCTACAGCGCTGAGTGGTGGGCCAATAGCAAACCGATCTTACTGCACTTTCAGGGTACGACTTATTTCCCTGTCGCTAAAGATTATCCAGCGTCTGCTTTCGGTCAAACGGAGACAGTCGCTGCGGATTACCGCAATCTCAAAATGGGCGAGCAGGACTGGGCGATCTGGCCTATCGTCCGCTGGGACCCTTATGAATCGAATGCCAAGGTTGAGACATTCCCCGCTCCGCCGAGCGGAGACAACTGGCTCGGCACTGATGACCGCGGCCGTGATCTGCTCACACGTTTGCTCTACGGTCTGCGCTACTCCATGACTTACGCCCTCTTGGTTTGGTTGATCACGTACATGATGGGCACCATCGCTGGTGGTGTGATGGGCTGGAAGGGCGGCGCTATCGATTTCTGGGGCCAACGAATTGTGGAAGTACTCAGTACCGTTCCACAGTTCTTCTTGTTGATTATTATCATCGCTATTTTTAAACCGACACTCTGGCTGTTGGTGGTGATCTCTTGCCTCTTCGGCTGGATCAGCATTAGCTACTACGTGCGCGGAGAATTCCTGAAGAATCGTAAAATGGAGTTCGTAGAAGGCGCCCGTGCAGTGGGCGCTGGTGAAGTCCGTATTTTCTTTAAACACCTGCTACCAAACTCACTGGGTCCGCTGATCACCTTCACGCCCTTCGTGATTTCAGGAAATATCGTGGGTCTCGCGAGCTTAGATTATCTCGGCTTTGGTCTAACTCCTCCCACTCCAAGTTGGGGCGAACTGTTAAACCAAGCGCAGCAAAATTTCACGGTCGGGTGGTGGCTCGCGGTTTTTCCATCGGTTGTGATGTTTCTCACTCTCACAATGCTCTCGCTTGTAGGTGAAGCTACTCGTGACGCGATGGACCCCAGACTCTGAGCGTGCTATAAAAAGCGCATGAAAAATACCGCTCAACGTGTCGCCGGCTTTAAAGATTCCATTTTCGGCGTGATGTCGAAGCTCGCCCGCGAACATAATGCCGTTAATCTTGGACAAGGTTTTCCTGATTTTGATGGGCCGGAGTGGCTCAAGAAAATTGCCCAGCTGAAAATTGAGCAAGGCCACGGTCAGTACGCCCCATTCATGGGCACCCCAAGCCTTCGCCAAATGGTGAGCAACTACTACAAGAGCTACTACCAACTCGATTACAACTTCGAGACAGACATCACCATCACCGTCGGAGCGACTGAAGGTCTGTTCAGTACGATCACGGCGAGTGTTGATCCCGGTGATGAAGTCATCGTGCTAGAGCCGTTCTACGACTCTTATGTCGCCTCGATTGAAATGGCAGGCGGCAAAGCCGTTCCAGTCACCATGCACGCGCCGACTTTCAGTGTGACAGAACCTGAGCTTGAAGCGGCTATCTCTCCACGCACCAAGATGATCATCGTTAACAATCCCCATAATCCAACTGGGAAAGTGTGGGAGAAGACTGAACTCGACATGCTCGCGCGCTTTGCCGTTAAGCATGACCTCTTGGTCATCAGTGATGAAGTTTATGAATTCTTGCTCTTTGACGGGGCCAAGCATTACCCGTTAGCTCAGTTTGCGGGCATGAAAGAACGCACGTTCACGATCAGCTCAGCCGGCAAGACTTTTGGGCTTACGGGCTGGAAGACCGGGTGGGTCTGTGCTCCACCAAAACTTTCCCACGCTGTTCGTCTCGTGCATCAGTATGTGAGTTTCTCAGTGAATACTCCGATGCAAGAAGCCGTTGCCGAGGGGCTCGGAAAACTTCTTGAGTACATTCCGACATTTCAAAAAACCTACTGCGATAAACGCGATTATTTCTACGAAGGTCTGACGAAGCTGGGATTTGATTTTCCTATTCCGAAGGGCACTTATTTTATGATGGTGCCCATCCGTAATAAGACGTCAAAGACCGATGTTGAGTTCGCGATGGAATTGGTAGAGAAGCGAAAAGTGGCGGTGGTGCCACCTTCCGCGTTTTATCTAAAATCAAACGAAGGCCAGGCCTACTTGCGTTTCTGCTTCGCCAAGAAAGAAGAAACGCTCAAAGCGGCCTTGCAGAATTTACAGGGACTGTAGCTTCACTTTCGAAGACAGTGCTTTGCCTTTACGTTGGTACTTGAGCTCGACGGTGTCACCGATCTTGTATTGCTCCAGCACGTGGAAAATGTCGTCGAGACTGTTCACCGGTTTGTTATCCACCGAAAGGATCACATCTCCCAAGTAAACGCGTCCGAAGCGATCCTGGGTCATTCCTTGCAAACCTGCTTTTCCGGCTGGGCCATTTTCGTCTACGTACGAGAGAACGACGCCTTTCGAATCAAGCCCCAAGCGCTCTTTGGCGTTTTCTGGCATAATGCCAATTCCAAGTCCTGGGCGAATGATTTTTCCATGCTGAATCAGTTGAGGAACAATCATTTTAACAGTGTCGACAGGAACGGCGAAGCCCAGGCCCGCGCTTGAGCCAGAGGTGGAAAAGATCACAGTGTTCATGCCGATCAATGCACCTGCAGAATTCAAGAGAGGACCGCCGGAGTTGCCCATATTAATGGCGGCATCCGTTTGAATCATGTCGTGAATTTTTACGCCACCGATCCCATCAATTTTTCTTCCGAGAGCACTCACAATACCGGTCGTGAGTGTGTGATCAAGACCAAAAGGGCTTCCAATCGCGAAGGTCATCTGGCCTACAAGCAGGTCTTTAGAAGAGCCGACTTTTATCGCCGAGATTTTTGCTGGTAGCTCCTTGAGCTTCAAGACAGCGATATCTTTCTTCGGCTCCGTACCTACGAGAGTGGCACGGTATTGTTTCGGATCATTTTGAAAAGTAATGACGAAGTCATTGCCACCATGAACCACATGGAAATTTGTGACGATATGCCCTTGTGTATCCCACACAAAACCAGAGCCAGCGCCCTGGGGAATCTCTACGGTGCGATGAGTGTAGTCACGGGCCACTTTGAGATTAGAAACGTTCACGACACTTGGTAGAACCTCGCGATAAAGCGCGATGGTTTTTTCTTCGACTTCGAGCAGAGCTTTGTTCTGCGCGATGGCCGTTGAAGTTAGGGTGAAAGTAAGAATAAACGCCATGAATTGAAGCACAGACCGCTCCTTGTTTTGACTATGATTTGGAGTATAGTAGAGGCTATCGTTTTTCCCTACAGGATTTCACATGGACAATGCCGTTAATTCGCAGAGCAACATCACTTTTTGGCACCGCGCTCATAAGCAGATGGAAACAGAGACCGTTTATGGGGATAAATTTATCCGCTTTCTGTACCAATCTAATCTGGGAAAACAGATGGGCGGCGTTTTTGCCAATGCGCCATTTAGTAAGTTTTACGGACTTTTGCAGGATTCGCCTTTGTCACATCGCAAAGTCCGTCCGTTCATTCAAAAATTTAATATTGAGATTGACCAGTATGAGCCCGGCTCACGTCATGCCGTAGACATTCGCGATTCCTACGCGACCTTCAACGAATTCTTCATTCGCAAATTTCGCCTAGGTCAGCGTCCGTTTGTTCCTCAACCTGAGCGCATGCCGGCTTTTGCTGAAGCTCGCTATGTCGGTTACGCCGGAGTCACTCCTGAGATTCGTTTCCCTGTTAAAGGAAAACATCTCACGGCCGCAGGCCTTCTCGGCAATCCTGATGTCGCCAAGCCTTTTGAAGGCGGCCCGCTGATGGTCGCTCGTCTTTGTCCGGTGGATTACCACCGCTATCACTATCCTGATAACGGCAAAGTCATCGATCATTTCCCCGTCCATGGCCGTTACGATTCAGTGAATCCGCTGGCGCTGCAATTGAAAGGTGATATTTTTATCGCCAATGAACGCTACGTCACACTTTTGCAAACAGAGAACTTTGGCAAACTCGCCTACATTGAAGTGGGAGCTATCTGCGTAGGTAAAATCGTGCAGAGTCATCGCTGGAATAAACCCTTCTTGCGTGGTGAGGAGAAAGGCTACTTCCTCTTTGGTGGTTCAACGGTTGTTGTAGTTGGTGAGAAGGGAGCCTGGAAACCAAGTCAGGACATGCTCGACAACACCGCTGCTGGCAGAGAGACTTACGTGCAGCTTGGTGATGAAGTGGCGACTAAGCTTTAATCTTACAAATGACGGGGAAGTGGTCGGAAGGCCATTTCCCTTGCTCGTTGGTCTTGTCTAAAAAAATCTCTAGGACTTTCTTTTTTTGCGGTAACAAAATCCAATCAATGCGATGGCCCGTCGGACATGATCCGCTGAAGGGATGATGGCTTGATTCTTCTGGCATGCTCCAGGGATCGTAGAGTTCGGGGAAAGCGTCTGTGAACACTTGGCGTGTTTCTGATTGAGGCTCATCATTAAAATCGCCCATCAAAAGAATATTCTCATCGTCCTGACGTAGAACTTTGAGCTGCTGAACTAAGACTTGGGCTTGCTGTTTGCGCGTTTCCACCAAAACGTGATCGAGATGCGTACTCGCAATCAGCCAGGCCTCTCCGCGAATTTTGACTCGCGCCCAACTACAAAGACGAGGGAAAGTACTATCGAAAGAAAAGCTCCCAGGAATCTCAGGAGTTTCAGAAAGCCAAAAATCTCCGTTGCTCAAGACTTCAACTTGAGACGGGTCGATAAAAAGACAAGGATACATGCGCTCTTCAATCCAAGGTCGGCCATCGGCCACAAGTTTCATGGGGGCCAGTGAGCTAGCGAGTTCGCGGAGCTGGGGTTCACGGCCTTCTTGTGTGGCGATGAGTGCTGGACGATGAGAGAGCAGGATGCGGGAGAGCATGGGACGACGGTTTTCCCAACGGTGCAAGCCATCATCAGTCGTCGAGAAACGAATGTTGCTAGAGATAACTGTGAAGGAAGCGTCCATGCTTCATCTTAACACAGGTTAGCTTTGGGGGAGCCAGGAGAAATGTCCGCGTTGCTCTTGCCACAAAGGTAGGTTTCTCATTTTCACAGGCTTGTGGTCGCCACATGTTGACTTAAGTACTCCAACAGGGAGCATCGCTGAGTGCAATGCTGCGCTAAAATCTTCACCAACAAGATGCATCGAAATTTTAGCCGCTGCGCCTTCAGTACCATTCTCAAACCAATCGACCTGTATTTTTTGTGCTCCTGAAAAATGAACAGTCTGAAGTAGGTCTTGGGCGGATTTCAAAATATATGTATCGTAATTCAGAGCGTTCCTTTGAGTGTACTCACAGGTTCTTTCTCGATCTCCGTTACCTACTCGTATTGGCAGAGCTTCAAACTTATCCTGGTAGCGGAGTTTGTTCGTTTTCGGAACGAAGACGACGAATGACAAGGCATGGCCTATGACTTTGGGTCGCAGGATTTTTTGTGGATGAGAAAATGAGCTGTCACTAAGTGAGGCGACTTTAAATTCCTGGGCGGTAGCAAAAACGAGTGCATAGGTTTTCCCAGCTTGGGGTGAAACAGAAAGATCAAGGGGCATTTCAACTGAGCGCCATAACGATATATCAGCTTGGTAATCCAGACTTTCAGTGTGTTCAACGTCTTGTTTGTGGCCATCAATACTTATGGGTCTATTCTGGGCGTCCCATTCGATCTTGAAATTCTTTTCTAAAAAATCACGAGGTGAAATCTGAGGTGTGAGATGAAAAATCTTATCAGTTGCTGGTGTTGAGACGACGAGGCGATAGGTATTTTGCTGAACGGCCTCAAGCTGCTTCTTTGTCGCCTTGGTTAACACCTCATGATGACCCAGATCCGGATTCATAATAATGTTAGCCGCAGCGTTCAAGCGAATTTTCTTAAAACGAGTCGAGTGAAGACGGGCCTGCCAAAACTCAGGAGCTTGATCCATGCGAATGATTTGGCGATTATCCAGAGGGAGTTCGCCGGCCGAGCTGGTCTTTTGCAGTAAGGCCATGCGTAAAGTGCGATATGAGACGATGGGCATCTGATGCTCACGGGCATACTGGTCAATGAGCGTCACTTCATCTGGCAAAGGGGCCAATTGTTCGTCGAGATCGGCTAGGTAAGGATCACGTCCCACATACAGCTCATCCCAATCCAACATCCCATCGCCATCACTGTCGGCCGCGAGGCTGGCAGGCGAGACGATGTGAACTCGCTCGGTGGAATCTTTTTTTCCACAGGAAAAACAAAGCATAAGAACGAGAAGAGGATACTTCATGCGATACCTCCGATGAGCCGTTGAACAGCTGGGCCATACTGATCCGAACCCCAAACGACCAAAGTGTATTCATGCAAAGGTGTATTCTTAGGAGCTGCTGGCAGTGTTTGCATGAAGTCCTCAAGATTCTTAAGAAGTGCATGAAGGACAGTGCGATCTTTTTCACTCACCCAGGCCTTGCGCAGTCCTAGTTTTTTATCCTTAGAACCGCAGAGGCTTTCGAGTAATTCGAGAGCTTCACTTTGCCGTGACTTCTCGTCGTTGATTTGCGCCAACTCTTCGGGGGGAAGATGCTTATTAAGATCATAACCATCGGGCGTGAGAACAATAAAACTTCTGAGCGTGAGAGCATGAAGGATGTTAGCCAAAAAGCGTAGCTCCAGTCGCGTGTCTTGCATGAGGGCCTTGAGCGACTTCGGACCTTGGCTGATGGATTCAATAACGAGGCGTTCAACACTTGTTAGCGATTGCATGTCGACTCCTTAAGCGATGTTTTGGTCAATGGCGACTTTGCTGCTCTCGCCGTGGATGAGTATGTGCCAGTGGATATGTCGCTCCATCAGTTCAGTGAGTTTGTTGAGTTCGATCTCATTGAGAACTTGCTGCGCTTTCAAGGCACAACGCTGGAAGACGCCACCTTGAATGTCGGCGTGTGACTTAAGTCCGATGGCATTGCTGAAGGATTCAAACTCTTCGAGCTTCATGGCCGATCCATTCATAAGACGGAAGACACGCGTGAGCTGAATGCCGGTCTGGTGCGAGATTTCACGAAGGGTGTGTTGCGGGTAGTGCTGACGGTATTCTTTTAAGATGCGATTTTGCAGTGACATGGGTGGACTCCTTGTTGGTGCCACCCCTAAAGCAAGGTCCGTGCCAAGTTTTTAGCTGATCTGATGCTCCTGCAGAATACGATAAAACGCTGAACTCGAGATTTTGAGCTCTTTAATACAAAGAGTGATCTTCCCTTGATGCTTCTCGAGTGCTTCTTGCGCGAGCTGTTTCTCAACGAGCTGGAAATAGCCACGTAATCCATGCGTGAGCACATACTGACGAACATCATCGTTCACTAGACCTGTGCTGTGGCCCGAGCTAACGGACTCGCCCAAGACTTGCTCGAGTGCGGCCACATCCACGACGCCCTTTCCGATGTCCGCAAGCGCGAGAATGGTTTGTCGGAGCTCTCGAATATTGCCCGGCCAGTTGCGGCTCACAAGAGTCTGAGAAGCTTCGGGCGTAAGAACAAAGCGACGAGGGGATTGTTGCTGGAAGAACCGCACAAAGCCCTCAATGTCAGTTTTACGCTCTGAAAGAGAGGGCAACTTAACCGTGAGGGCCGCTAGACGAAAGTAGAGATCTTCGCGAAACAGTCCTTGGCGAATTTTTGCTTGTAGATCTTCACAGGTCGCTGTGATCAATGTGAAGGCACTCTTCTCTGCTTTACTCGAGCCCACTGGGAAGAAGGTTTTCTCCTCGATGGCCTTGAGAAGTTTTTGCTGCATGGAAGGCGACATGGTGCCGACTTCATCGAGAAATAACACTCCACCGTCGGCAGCTTTCAATTTACCTTCGCGCTTTTGTTCGGCCCCAGTAAAGGCGCCTTTCTCATGACCGAAGAGTTCACTCTCAAGAAGATTATCGGGAATTTCACTACAATTGAGATGAATAAAAGGAGCGCTCTGACCCACAAGAGTTTCTGCCAGCAATTTTCCCAGCACACTCTTACCCGTTCCAGTAGGGCCAGTAATCAAGAGCGCACGACCTTGCCATGGCGACGTCAAAAGCCGAGTGATGTCCGCAATCAGCCCGGCGTCTTTAGTAGGAAATCTCTCTTCGAAAAGACTGGTGAGTTTTTGATGATCACGCTGCGTGAGCAAGCTGCGTACAAAAGCTGGGAGATGTTCACGCGCCTGTGTTTTCGTAAGGACGTGTTGGGCGCCTTGGGCGTAGGCGAGTGTGATGAGCGCTTCCTCATCACTAGAGGTCAGCATGATTCGCATGGCGTGCTGCTGACGAGCGGCTTCGAGCACCTGAATGCCATCAGGTCCGCTGGGAAGATGAAGATCGGTGACAACCAGGTCGTAATGGTTGTTTTTAAGCAGCTTCGCGGCCGCAGGCCATTCTACTGCGGTTTCGATCACCCCAAACGGCGTAAGGATTTCGCGCAGATGCTGCAGGAAATACTTATCGTCCTCGACAATCAAGATGCGCAGGGTGGTTTTCATTGAGGGGCTTTTTAAGCTAGGCTTGTTCGGAAATCAAATATGGTATTCGGATTCCGAATTTTTTACATAGGGGACCTCTGGTGGAGCTGAAGATTTACGAGGACGCGGCCTTGTTAGCGAGTGATGTTGCCCGCCGTTTGAGCAAAAAATTAGAATCCCCCCTGAATGTGGGTTTTGCCACTGGTCGCACCATGGACCCGCTCTACGCCTCTCTTCTTAAGAAACGTCCCCAGATGCCCTTGGCGCGTGTTTGGATGTTGGATGAATACCTTGG
>JBEIPE010000335.1:0-3026 GCA_040377215.1 Halobacteriovoraceae bacterium | reverse complement strand
GAAGTGGTGCTGTGGGATGATCCGTTCTCATCTGTTGATATTTTGCTCGAGAGGAAAATTCTCCAGGCCTTGCGTTCGCGCGTGAAAGAAAAAACTTTTGTGCTCACGTCCCATCGTTTGACCACTGTGAAGTCATGCGATCGGACGGTATTGCTTGATCCAAAAACTGGTATTAAGGCCCATGGCGGGCCGGTTCCTGAAGGTGCGTTGTTTGATTTCTTCCGTGAGCAAGTCCATGGGGCTCCTGCTACCTGAGAAGGGGCGGCCGTGGCTTATTATGATGATCGTGCATATGGGGATTACCGGCCTCATCGGTCTCGCATTGCCACAAATCACGGAAACGTTTTATCAAGATTTCGCAGGCGAAGCGCTCACACCGTTTCTTGTGCTCGGAGGATTGTTCCTCGCGGAGTACGTAAACCGCCTTGGGTACCAGATCAGTACTTATAAGTACGTCACTCACTTGCTCGGCGAAACCCGCGCAAAAACCTTCTCGCTGTGGATGCGCGCGCCGCTGAAGGTGAAGCGCAAAGGCATGGAAGACGATTTTCCTATGGGCGAAGTGCTCGCACGCATTATGAGCGACACCGATGCGGTCAAAGAACTTGTGACGTCGGGCGCGTTCGCCATCGCCATTGATTTCGTTTTCATTCTCTCAAGCTTGATTGGCTTTTTGCGCATCGATGCCACCGTCGGTGGTGGATTGTTTGCGGTGGAAGTCTTTGCGTGTGTCATGCTCATCTGGGGCTCACGCAAAATGGGCGAGATCTTCGCCTCCGTTCGTCACGTCACAGGGCTGTTGTCACGAGTCGTTGCCGATGTGACTCACGGTTTGCGCGAACTCGCGTTTACGCCGCACGCTCAGTACGCGTCTAAGCGCGGTGATAAAGTCTTTGATGATTTCTTGCAGAAGCAATTGAAGGCCAACGTGTGGGACGCCGGTTATTATTCGGCAGCGGAATCCCTTTATCCGATCTTGCTCGCGCTGGTGTTGTTCTTCTTCCCAAGTGGTGAGGCCGCGCGCATGGCGATCCTCGCGGTGTTGATTGATCTGATTCAAAAATCCATCACGCCGATTAAAGAAGTCGCCGGCAAAATCTCGAGCATTCAGCGCGCGCGTACAGGTCTTGAACGTATTCATGAATTCCATTCTTTCTTTGCGGAAGAAGTGCAGAGTGCCCCACGTGGAGCGCAGGAATTGCGCGAGTTGAAAGTGAACCTCAAGCACTACGCCTATCCTCCGCGCGAAGGGGAAGAGGCCTTTGCCTTGAATGAGATTACCTTGAGCGGTCGCCCCGGTGAGTTGATTGGCATCGTGGGTACATCGGGCTGTGGAAAATCCACTTTTTTACGACTCCTGTCAGGTCAGCACGGCATGTTTGAGGGCAACATCGTTTTGAACGATGAGGTCTTGGATATGGAGAACACCCAAGACCTGCAGCGCCTCTGTCAGCAGGTGAGTCTCGTGTCGCAAGATTCACATGTGTTTAGTGCGAGTGTGCGCTTCAATATTGCACTTGCTGAAAGTGTGGCGGGCTTTGATGATTTCTGGGCGCAGGCCTCAGCGGCCTTGCCTTATATTCAACGTTGGGGTGTCACACCTGATTCACTTATTGATCCCAAAGCGCTCTCGCTGGGTCAGAAACAGCTCTTGAGCGGTCTGCGCGCCTGCTTCTTGCACAAACCTATCGTGCTGTTTGATGAGGTTTCCTCAGGTCTCGATCCGGAACTTGAGAAGGCCTTGCGGGACCTCGTGCTCTTTGTGCAACGCCGCTCGCTCACCATTATTGTTACTCATCGAGTGGAAACCATTCTTTCGGCGCAGCACCTGGTGGTCATGGAAGGCGGTCGCGCTGTGGACCAAGGGCCGCCCCGAGAGCTGGAAGTTCGCTCACCACTCTTTCGCGAGTTTTTGTCTCACTTGCGCAATTAGTTGAGCGTTTTGCTTCTTGGACTCATTCAATCTCTCCCTGTTATGATGTTTCAAATTTCAAGGAGTCCATTATGAAATCACTTATGACCTTAGCGGTTGGCCTTTTCATTGCCGTCGCATGCACTGGTTCTGCTGTTAGCAAACCTAATTTCCAATTCCGCTCAGCTGGTGAGCCGGGTGTCGCAGCGAAGATGGGTGATGTCGTGATCACTGACGCTGAATTGATGGACGGTATCGAAGCCGAGATCTACGAAGCCGAGCAGAAAGTTTACGATGTGAAGTACAACCGTCTTCGCGCCGTTGTGATGCAGAAGCTCATGGACAAAGACCCGAACAAGAAAGGTCTTTCGAACGATGAGTACCTCGAGAAGTACATCGCTAAAGGCATCAAGATTTCTGAATCAGACATCGATGCGTTCATCAAGAAGCAGCAGATTCCTCAAGAGCACTTGAACCCGATGGTGCGTGAGAAGATCAAGGGCTACCTTGAGATGGAAAAGCGCAAAGAGGCGATGGACAAGTGGCTCGGTCAGCAGACAGCGAAGACTCCAGTAGAAGTTTTCATCTCTAAGCCACGTCGTCCAAGCTTCGACGTGAAAGTCGGCGACGCTCCTGTGACTGGCAACAAGAACGCAAAAGTCACCATCGTCGAATTCTCTGACTTCCAGTGCCCGTTCTGCTCGAAGGGTGCGCAAGTTGTGACTGATCTTAAGAAGAAGTACGGCGACAAGATTCAAGTCGCTTTCAAAAACTTCCCCCTTCCTTTCCACAATCAAGCTGAAGGCGCCGCTGTGGCCGGTCTTTGTGCGAACGAGCAGAGCGCAGAGCTCTTCTGGAAAATGCATGACGGTATGTTCGCTGCTCAAGACGCACTAGATATCGATTCACTCAAGAAGCTTGCTAAGAAATTGGGCGCTAAAGCTGAGTTCGACGCTTGCCTCGACAGCAACAAGTACCTCGCGAAAGTGAAAGCTGACATGGAAGAAGGGAAGGCCTTGAAGGTCAAATCAACCCCGACCTTTTTCGTCAACGGTCAGATGATTAACGGAGCTCAGCCGATTGAGGCCTTCTCTGAAATCATCGACGAAGAGCT
>JBEIPE010000294.1:0-3578 GCA_040377215.1 Halobacteriovoraceae bacterium | reverse complement strand
CTCAATACTTCGGCGACCATCGCGCTCCTGCGACCGAAAGTCGTGGGTGGGGGCTCCATCGTCAATCAAGCCTTGATGGATCGCTTTGATCACATCGCGCTGGATAGCTGGCGCGCGCAATCTGATGTGCCGTATTTCAGCGAACAAGGTTTGAGTGCGTGGTATGAAGCCGCCGAAAAAGAGCTCATCATTCAAGACATTCCCGAGTCCACTCGCAACGGCAACGCTGAAATTTTCGCCGAAGGTTTTAAGAAGTGTGGCTTCGTCTGCAAGCCGCTGAGCCGTGGGCAAAGCAACTGCCGCTTCGAGGATGGCAACGACTGCATCGAATGCCTGGGTGGTTGCCGTATCGATAGCAAACAAAGCACGCCCGTGACCACACTCCGACGCGCTTTGCGCGCGGGCTGTCACTTGGTGAGTGAAGCTGAAGTGAAATCAGTGAAGCACAATGACGGCAGCGTGAAAGTGACCGGCTCACTTAAGAATGGTACACCGTTTTCTTTCGAGGCGCGCAAGCTGGTACTCGCTGCAGGTGCCATTGGTAATAGCCGCTTGCTTTTGAGTGAGCACTTCAATCGCAAACTGCCGTGGCTTGGTAAAGGTTTCTACACTCATCCGCAGTACATGGTGATGGGACTCTATGATCGCGAGATTAACGCCCATAAAGGTCCGCTACAAACTTATAAATCTTATGATGCCGGTTTCCGTTTGAAAGGTTTCAAGCTAGAAAACGTGTTTGCTCCTCCGGTGGCGATCAGCATGTTGGTGCCAGGAAGTGGTGTGGGCCACTTGAGCAAGATGAAACAACTCACGCGCATGAGCTGCATTGAAGTCGCTGTTCGTGACACCCATGCGGGCCGCATTCGGGTGAATAGCGACGGCAAGGCCTTTGTTGAAAAGGAACTGAATGGCGTCGATCGTGAACGCAAGAGCGAAGGTCTCAAGGCGATCGACGCGATTTTTCAGGCCACCGGTGCCCGCGAGATTGTTCCGGGCAAGCTCGGGATTGGATTGCATTTGATGGGTGGACTGGCGATGGGAACGAACGCCAAGACTTCCGTGGTCGCACCGGATTTTAAATTGCACGGATTCAAAAATATCTACGCCGCAGATTCATCGATTTTCCCCAATGCCCCTGGCATTAATCCTTCGCTCACTATTATGGCCCTTTCAAAAATGGCAGCATCACTGATGCTGAAGGAGCTATGATGAACGCTCTTGCCATCAAGGGATTAAAAAAAGCGGGCGACATTCTTTTGCCAGGTGAGGGCGCTTTCCCACGCTTCTCGCAGACGCAGCTTGAGAATGAACTTCCGCGCTTAATGAACGACATGTACCCAGATGATCGCAGCGGTTTTATCTTGCTGATGAATGTCTTTGGCATTCTGCCATCACCTGTCGTGCGCCTGATTTTATGGATCGCCAGTTTTGGCCATGGCAGTGTGTTTCGCCAGATTCACATCGGCGTGCGCGGCGTGCTCTTTACGTTGTACTATTCCGGCATCGATCACCAGGGCATTTTGCCTGCGCTTCAATATTCAACCACCATCAATACGACTCTTCCTCAGGATGATGAAATGCAAGAACTCCTTCGTAATGCCAATCCACTCGCCATGCCCATCTCACTTCTTGGCCCGGCCTTGGTGATGGATAAGGCACGCATCGCTCATGAAAGCATTCGCAGCTTGAGTGTCAGTGAACGCTTAAAAACAATTAAACGTTTGCGGTTTGTGGTGCTCAAGCGCCAAGAAGAAATTATCGACGCCATTCAACGTGAAACGCATAAAGCGCGCACCGATGTGCTCACCTCAGAAATCTTCCCGCTGCTCGAGCACCTCGCTTTTCTAGAAGCGGCCACGGAAGATGCCTTGAAAGACGAAACTGTCGCCACGCCGGCGGCCATGATGGGGAAAAAATCCCAGGTCTGGTATGAATCCATGGGGGTGGTGCTGGTGATCTCTCCGTGGAATTATCCTTTCTATCAAGCGGTCACGCCGATCACCTGCGCTTTTGTCACGGGCAACGCCTGTGTCTACAAACCCTCAGAACTCACGCCGCTGCAAGGGCTAGTTGAGAGCGTGCTGACAGAGGCTGGCTTTGCTCCCGATTGGGCGCAGATTATGTACGGCGATGGCCGTGTCGCTCAAGAACTCATTGATCTTCGTCCGAACAAAATCTTTTTCACCGGCTCAGTGGCGACAGGCAAAAAAATCATGGCCCAGGCGTCTCAGTATTTGATTCCAGTCGAGCTTGAGTTGGGTGGCAAAGATCCGATGTTGGTTTTTGCTGGCGCCAATATCCAGCGCTCAGTGAAAGGCGCGGTGTGGGGGGCGTTCACCAACTCGGGTCAATCCTGCACTTCGGTGGAACGCCTGTATGTGCAAGACAGCATCTATGAAGAATTCAAAAAACTCCTGCTTACTGAAGTCAAGGCCATCACCTTAGGCGTGGACACTGATGGCAATAAAGATATGGGAGCGATGATCTCCGAGAAGCAGGTAAAGATCGTCGCTGATCTCGTGAAAGACGCGCTCGCACAAGGGGCCACCATGCTCACCGGCCTTGAGTGGGATTTTCACAACAAGATGATTCCGCCCATCGTGCTGGAAGGCACCACGCACGCCATGCGGATCAACCAGGAAGAAATCTTTGGGCCAGTGCTTCCGCTCATGCGCTTTAGTGATGAAGCCGAAGCCATTCGTCTCGCTAATGATTCGACGTTTGGACTTTCAGCGAGTGTGTGGGGAGAGAAGGCGCAAGTTTTGCGCGTGTCTCGCCAGCTTGTGACGGGCAACATCTCAGTGAACAACGTAATGGTTTCGGAAGGCAATCATGCGCTGCCGTTTGGTGGCGTGAAAGATAGCGGGATTGGTCGCTATAAGGGTGTGATGGGGCTTAGAAGTTTCTGCACCGTGAAGAGCATCCTGATTGATGGCAACAGCAAGAAGATCGAGGCCAACTGGTACCCGTACACCACGAAGAAATATCGTCTGCTGTCCCGTTTGGTGCAGTCGTTGTTCCTAAAGAAATGGATTGGGTTTGCGGTGAACGGATTGAAGCTCGAAACCTACAGTCAAAAAGCGCGGCGGGAGTAACTCCCGCCGCAACTCATCTAGAAGTTAACGTGTTTGCAAGAAGCGGTGATGCTGTAAAGTTTCACGCCGTTGCAAGTCGCCGTGAAACGAGTCATGCCTGAGCGCAAGTAAGAAAGACGCTTCATCGATTTTCCTTGGCACGTGCGAAACCCAGGAGTGGTGAGGTCATAGGTATCACTCATGCGCTCAGAACCGATGCGAATGACTTCAACTTCTTGGCGCGTGTAGCCTGCTTCCATTGCCCAATCCGCGAAGATAAGGTTGAACGTGGCCTGCTGGTAGCTGACAGAGTCCTGTCCTACGCAACGTTGCTTCGTGGCCGGGCCAGCGAAAGCGAGGGAAGAGACCAAGAGAGAAAAGATCACGATAAAAGATTTCATTGAGGACTCCTAGATCTTACGAAGTGGGGTGTTGTAACGGCCAGCGCGGCTTTCTTTATCGAACCACTTCATCATGTCGGTGAAGTAGTTGTTGTAGAAAGCG
>JBEIPE010000194.1:0-5817 GCA_040377215.1 Halobacteriovoraceae bacterium | reverse complement strand
CGGCCGGCCTGGGCGTAAGTCTTCCGCGGAACAGGAAGACTCGCAATCTCAGCTCATTAAAATTTTAGCATTTGTGGTCGCGGTAGGTGGGTCAGCGTTATTTTTCTACATGAAAGAAGACCCGGCGGAGATCGCAGCGGCTCAGCAGGCGGCCGTAGCGGTGGCCCCGAAACCACCCGAGGTGAAGCTTTCTGATTTTGAGATCAAGCCCTTAAAGCCGACCGGCCTTGAGCGGGCCCCCTTGGCGCTCAGCGAGCTCAAATGTTCAACAGAAGAAGAATTATTGTTGTGCCGGGGTCTGGGCCTGCCAGTAGAAGGTTATGGATTGAGCGGTGCGGTTTTCGCACAGACTTATATGACCGTCGTGCTGCCGGCGCTCAAGGGCGAGGAGCTCGCGACCTACTTTGCCAAAGACGCGACCTGGGATGATGCCGTCAAAACCAAAATGCAGAACGTGACGGATCCACGAGACCTGATAGCCATGTTTATTGTGAACTCACCGCTTGATGTGTGGGCACGACTGAATGGCGAAAAAAAGTGGATGTATGTTCTCTTCGTGAGCAACTCGGGTGTGCGCGAAGGCGATCTGTGGGTGGCCGACCTGACTTACTTGCGCTCACTCGGTCCAAAACCGGAAGAGTTTTACACCATTCAACGCAACTTCCGCGCCATGGGCGCAGAAACGCTGGCACCATTGGCCGGTCTGTTCCGTCGAGTTCCGGAAGCCGCCCCGGCCGATACTGTGGCCCCTTAAAGAGTCTTTAGGAATTCAATCAAGGCGCGTTTTTCTGCCGCCGTCATGATCTCCACACCATCTTTGATTAAGATTTTTTCATCGTGGCCAGTATTGCGCAGGCCTTCGCGACGGGTGTCGTAAAGATAGTCTTTGTCTTTTTTCCAAGCGGCCGGTGCGGCCTCACCTACCGGATAACCTCCACAATCAGCATCGTAATCTGTGCGCGGATCAATCGCTGGGCCCGCGACATAAGTCACAGGTCGCTGACTCGCTCGAGTGAGAACAGCACACAGGTTAGGGGCCGAGTTGTTATGGAAGTAAGGCCAGCGCGCCCAAATGCCCACCAACGGAGGTGGCACGTAACCTTTTTGTGGTTCAACGATGGTGTTGATGGACTGAGAGATTTTCAGCGCATTGAGTTCTTTGGCGAAGTACTGCATGCCTTCATAGCGACCAGGGTCTGTGCCCACATCAATCACGGGTGTTTTTTTGTGATACCAAACCGCGGTGGTCTTTACGCGCTCTTTAAGAGGCATGAGGTGTGCGAAGGGTTGATCCCACGCCTTCTCATAATTTCCATGACAGCTCATGCAGTTATTTTTGAACACCGGCTGACCTTGGCGAGCAAGTTCTTCGCTAAAGGTATCCTCTGGGAGGAAATCCAAATAAACCGGGGCCTCGGTGGCGAAGACCGCTGCCGTGAGATCGTCGATGACTTGCTGATTGGCCGTGAGCCATTTTTCAAGAGCGTGCAGGTCCACGCCACGGCCAATTTCATTCCACAAGAAGTTGGTGTGAATCGGATTGCCTTGCACGATGGAACCATCTGACAGCCAACGTGTTTTGTATTTCACGTTCCACCACACGGCCGGTTTACTGTCGGCGATTTTTTTATCTAAAGGATTGGAGCGTGGGAAATTAGCGTTAAGAAGTTTTCTTTCTGCGTAGGGATCTTTCGCTCGACGAGCGAGTGACAAGGCCACTTGTGCCAGACTGGTATCAAGGCCCAAGACTTCTGGTTTTTTAGCGCCCACGAATTGGACGGCATAACGAGATTTTTTAAGAATATCCACTTCGGCTTCTGTGGCGCCGGTCATGCTGCGGAAAACATCAGGGTGAGCGTAGGGCAGCAGTTTTTTGCCTGCGCGAAAGAATTCATTAGCCCGTGGAAAGCGATTGGTGAGGCCCACCACTTTTTTGCCAAAGAGATCGGCCGAGTGACAGGCAGCACAGCTGAAAGTCAGCGCTTCAGCACCGTTCATATCTAGTAGCGTGGCCCCCATGCCGAGTTCGTGTTCACCTGGCGAGACTACCGGCCATGGGCCTGGGCCGCGCTCAGTCTCATTTTCAGGGAAGGGATGAATGCCCAACCAATCCATCACGTCTTGCGTGGACTCAAATGAGCTCGCCTGCTGAGTGATTTGATAGATCCATTTTCTGAAAGGATCGTTGGGTTCTGCATCGAGATAGTCTTTCAGTGCTTTGAACGGAATGTTGAGTTCAGTGATCGTCACAGGATAATGAAAAGTATGCAGACGACCTTGGGCCACAGACTCCTCCCAAGACTCAGTGTCTTGCTGGAAGATGTTGGCGCGATGAAGAGGCGTTTTTTTTCCATCACCTCCGGGCAGTTCGGCCTGGCGGGACCAGTCGGCGGCCAAGGCAGAAAGGGAGAGTAGGAAGCACTGAGTTATAAGGAGGGTCTTCATCATCCCCGTATCATTTCAGTGGCAGTCGTTTACCGTCAACCGGCCAAGGCCCTGATTGGGACAATGTGTGAGAAAAAAAAGTGTGTCAGTCAGTTGACGCTCGCTGGGGAGGCCGGGCAGGATGAGAGCGCGTAAACCTCATTCAAAAGAATGGGGTTGAATCCTCCCAGAACGCAAAGGGCCGGCGAAAGCACCTTTCCTGCCGGCCCTCTTCTTTATATCAAAGAAAATCTAAGAAGCGGCTTTCGCCAAAATAGGAACCAAGGCCTGAGACATGTCAGCTTTGGTGAATGGATATTGCACATAACCTGCTGCACCGGCGGGAGAGGCCTTGTGCATTTTAACTTTTTCCGCCGAAAGTTTTTTCGCCACGATCACGGTGTGAACGTGTTTGAACTTCACCTTTAATTGGGCGCACAGCTGGTTGATGGCTTTGGGGTTCACGTCAAAGGCGAACACAACCACCATGGGAACTTTCTTTTTGAGCCAGTCATTGAGTTGCGGAAGATCTTTGATGATCTTATAGTCGATATCCGTGGGCAGTTGCATTTTCATCTCAGCAAATGTTTTGCCGCCGAATTCAAAGAACAGCACCGGGACTTGTGAATCATCTTTTTCGCCAGAAAGCGGTTCGTCCGCAGCAGAATCAACGCCAAATTCCAAAGAGCCCGCGAACTCGGCGATCTCTTTTTCCTTCTTCTCTTTCTCTTTTTTCAAGGCATTGATGTCGATAACGACCGTGGCCTTATCGTCTTCATCACCAGACATAGAACCTCCCCAAACGGGCCTAAAGCATACTTAATGTGATGTATTATCGACCCTTTGGGCTAAAACTTGAGAAAAACCGATAAAAAGACGCGGAAACTCAATTATTCCTCTAGAGACTCCGATAGGAAGCTAGGGATTTAAGTAACCTATGCCATTGGAAGATTTGGACCTCGAGTTCGAGGACGAAGAAGAGCAGAAGAGAAAGCGCAACGAATCACTGCATGACACAGTGGATTTGGAATTTGGCGCTGCTCCCGAAAAAGCTGCTGCTCCGTCTATCGCTGCAAAACCTGCTGCTGTCGCGGCCGGGGATTCTTCCGTGCCTAAAGCTGCTCCTGCCGTGGGCGGCGCTCAAGTGAAAAAAATTGAAGAAGTGCGTGCGAAGATGGCTCAAGCAAAAGCACCGACTCCGTCGGCTACTGCTGGTGCTCCAACCGCGCAACGAACTGTCACCAACGGTTCAAGTGCTTTGCAACTCGCTCCTGAGCCTGGTGAAGTGAATCTGGCCCAGCTCTATCAAATGATGGAAGACACCAAGTTTGAAGCGCGCGTGCAAGTGGCCGTGGCCCAAGAGAAAGGTGAGTTCATGGCAGAGGTGCTCTCGGATGCCAAACTTATGCAGCACCAAGTCCAACAGCTGCTCATGCGCCTCAACCAAAAGAACCCTGCACTCAAGCCTGAATTGATGGCCATTCAAAAGGCCCTTGCCGACTTCTTGGCAAAGAAAAGAAAATAACCCACATGAAAATGCAACACGTCCATAACGGCGGAACGAGCGACACCGCTGTGGTCCTATTCCATGGCTACGGCGCTGACATGAACGACTTGGCCCCGTTGCATCGCTATCTCGATCCGGACGGGAAGTTGCATTGGTACTTTCCCAATGGGCCAGTGCCCGTGCCGTTTGGAAATATGTGGGAAGGCCGCGCTTGGTTTCCGATTGATATGGCCGAGCTTGAACGTGCCATGCGCGAGAATCGTCACCGCACGTTCGCTGACAAACGTCCGCCGGAGTTTCTGGCGTCACTGGAAGCTGTTGAACATGAGATGAGAGAGCTGCAAAAGCGTCACTCTAAACTTATTTTAGGTGGCTTCAGTCAGGGGGCCATGCTCGCCAGCCATCTTGCTGCGCGACTTTCTCCCACAGCACTCATCATTCTTTCAGGAACATTACTCGATCGTGCCGGTCTTGAGGCCGCACCCTTTGAACACTCAGTTCCGTTTTTTCAATCTCACGGTGACAATGATCCGTTGCTGTCGCTTGCTCAGGCCAAAGACCTCAATCAATTGTTGAAGGAAAAGGGCTGGGATGGGGTATGGGCGCCATTTCGTGGCGGCCATGAAATTCCTCCACAGGTCTTGCAGACCTTGATGACTTTTCTCGCCCGTTTCGCCTAGTAGCGTTGGCCTCATGCGGTAGGCTATGATTTTTCCAGGTTTTTCTCATTCTCGTACGCGTTCTCGCGCACTATAATATCTCGTCATTACTCATCTCCAATGGATTCATGCATGAAACCCACTGCTGATTTTTCTTACGTCTCTTCCTCTGACAATGCTTATGTCGATAGCCTCTATAGCGACTACATGCGAGATCCCGCGAGTGTCGAAGAGTCTTGGCGTCAGTTCTTCCGTGGTTTCGACTACGCTGCCAATAATGGCGGTGGTGAGACCAGTGCTGCGCCAGAGAATTTTGCAGGTGAGATGAAAGTCTTCCGCCTGATCAACGGTTACCGCGCCCGCGGGCACTTACTCTCAAAAACCAATCCCATTCGCGAGCGTAAAAACCGTCTCCCAAAACTAGAGCTTGCTGATTACGGTTTGACTTCGAGTGATCTTGAGTCACGTTTTGCAGTCGGAGAGTTGATTGGCCGTCCCGGCGCGACTCTCAAAGAGATCATCGCTTTCTTGCAGGATCTTTACTGCGGTCCGATCGGCGTAGAATTCACTCACATCAACAACGTTGAGATTCGTGACTGGTTCCAGGAGCGCTTTGAGAAAGGGGCCACTCAACGCCAGTTCTCGATCGAAAAGAAGAAGCGCATCCTTCGTAAGCTCAATGAAGCGGTGGCTTTCGAAAACTTCTTGCACACCAAGTATGTCGGTCAAAAACGCTTCTCACTGGAAGGCGGGGAGAACACCATTCCTGCTTTGGATGCGGCCATCAATGCCGCTGCGGATTTCGGTGTAGAAGAAGTGGTCATCGGCATGGCCCACCGTGGGCGTTTGAACGTGCTCGCGAATATTCTTGGTAAAACCTATGAGTACATCTTCAACGAGTTTGAAGGTGTCGCGAAGCCCGATCTCACCATGGGTGACGGCGATGTGAAGTACCACTTGGGCTACAGCTCAAAGATTCAGACACCAGCAGGCAAGGGCGTCTACCTGAAACTCATGCCGAACCCTTCGCACTTGGAAGCGGTGGCCGCGGTAGCCTTAGGCTATTGCCGTGCTCAAGCGGACAATCTTTACGGCGAAGAACGCAGCAAGGTCTTGCCGGTGATTCTTCACGGTGACGCCGCTGTCGCGGGCCAAGGCATTGTGTACGAAACCGTGCAGATGTCAGGGTTGAAAGGTTACAGCGTTGATGGCGCTCTTCACTTTGTG
>JBEIPE010000180.1:0-6138 GCA_040377215.1 Halobacteriovoraceae bacterium | reverse complement strand
TAGCTATGAAGAGCTTTATGCCGAAGTTTGTCGTGCCGCTAATATGCTCGAGGCCCATGGGGTTAAGAAAGGTGATCGCGTTTGCATTTATTTGCCGATGATCCCCGAGCTCGTTTATTCGGTTCTCGCTTGCGCGCGTATTGGCGCGATTCACTCTGTCGTGTTCGGTGGCTTTAGCGCCGAGGCCTTGCGTGGCCGCGTGGAAGATGCAGAATGTAAGGTCATCATCACGGCCAACGAAGGTCTGCGCGGTGGGAAACCGATTCCACTGAAGGCCATCACTGACGATGCGGTGAAAGACATCAAGTTCGTGGAAAAAGTTTTTGTCGTCAATCGCACAGCGACCGCTTGGACGCCTCGTTCAGTGGATGTGGTGTGGAACGACGAGATTCAAAAGTATCGTCCAGTCGCACCTTGTCCCGCTCATGATGCAGAAGATCCACTGTTCATTCTCTACACGTCCGGCTCAACTGGAAAACCTAAGGGTGTCATGCACACCACGGGTGGTTACCTGACCTATGCGAGTTACACGCATCAATATGTTTTCGATTACCACGAAGAGGATGTGTATTTCTGTGCCGCCGATATCGGTTGGGTGACTGGCCACAGCTACATCGTCTACGGACCGCTCTCGAACGGCGCGACCTGCGTGCTCTTTGAGTCAGTACCGAACTATCCCGATGCTGGCCGCTATTGGCAGATCATCCAAGATTTGAAAGTGAATATTTTCTACGGCGCTCCGACGGCTTTGCGCGCACTCGCTCAGATGGGCGATGAGATTGTTCGCAAATATGATCGCTCGTCTTTGCGCATTCTTGGAAGTGTCGGCGAGCCGATCAATCCCGAAATTTGGAAGTGGTATCACGATGTGGTGGGTGAAGGTCGCTGCGACATCATGGATACCTGGTGGCAAACCGAGACGGGCGGCATTCTCATGACGCCGCTTCCTGGTGTCACACCCACTAAACCTGGCTCGGCCACGTTTCCATTCTTCGGTGTAGAGCCTTTAATCGTAAAACCGGAAACAGGCGAAGAGTTGCATGGCAATGGCGTGGAAGGCGCGCTTTGCCTCAAGCGTTCATGGCCTGGACAGGCCCGCACCATTTACAAAGATCATGCGCGCTTCAAGGAAACCTATTTCTCGCAATACAAAGGTCTCTACTTCACAGGGGACGGCTGCAAGCGGGATGAAGATGGCTATTACTGGGTCACAGGACGGATCGATGACGTGTTGAACGTCTCAGGTCATCGTCTCGGCACGGCCGAAGTAGAAAGTGCGTTGGTTGAGCATGAGGCGGTCGTAGAAGCGGCCGTGGTGGGTTACCCGCACGACATCAAGGGCCAGGGCATCTACGCCTACGTTGTGCTTTATCCGAACCAAACAGAATCCCCAGAACTCCTGGAGAAAATTAAAGACAGTGTTCGCAATAGCATCGGCCGTTTTGCCGCTCCTGATAAAGTCCATGTCACCAAAGGTTTGCCCAAAACTCGCTCTGGTAAAGTCATGCGTCGAATTCTGCGCAAGATCGCTGCGGCCGAATACAGCGGCCTCGGGGACCTCAGTACTTTGGCCGATCCAAGTGTGGTGGATGCGCTGGTGAATGAGCATAAGGCCCGTCATTGAAGCCTATTGAGCTAAAAGAGTATCTTTGCGCGCAGATTCCCATCGCTCAGGCATTGGGAATCGACGTCGTCAGCCTCAGTGCAGAGGGCGTAGAACTCACGGCACCGCTTGAGGCGAATCGTAATCATCTCGGAACTGCCTTCGGCGGCAGTCTGGGCTCAGTGATGATTCTGGCCTGTTATGCCTGGATGTTTAATCGTTTGGGAGAAGACGGGAAGAACTGTCATGTGGTGATTCAGACTGCTCAGACCGACTATCTTAAACCGGTCACGGGAAATTTGCGGGCCGTTTGCAGCCCACCGGATGGGGCCGAGATTGAAAGGATGTTAAGGCATGTGGATAGAAAGGGTGTGGCGCGCTTGAAGATTTCTTCTCAGATCGTCGACAACAGCGGAGAAGTGCTGTGTCGTTTTGTGGGCGATTTTGTCGCCCACGTCGCGAAATAACTACTTAACAACCACTCCACGAATATCTTCGCGTGTGAAGTACGTGCCACCGACACGGAAGCTATCCAAGTCACCGAGCTTGCCAGTGACGGGGCTGAACGCCATCGACTCGATCTCGCGCTTCAAGACCGCGCGGTCTTGCAACAGAACCACTTGTACACGATCCGCTGGAAGCACGAGTCCAGCTCCAGTGACTTCACCGAGAAGTAGGCGATTGCCACCTTGCTCAAGCCCACGAAGAGAAAGCTGGCGCTCTTGCAACAAGCGATCAGCTTGAGAGCGATCAAGGGCGAGAGCTTGGAAAGCTGTTAAAAGTCCCATGAAAAGAATTAAAGCTTTCATTGGAGTTCTCCTTCTGGCTCGGCCAGAAAAGTTTCGCAAAGGTTCAAAGTGAAATAAGGAACGTCGCCGTGGTTCGCACTGTCTTGCATAATGGCGTGGGTGGCCTTAACGGCTTCACGCTGAACATCTTTAATCTTTTTGATCGCGTCTTCATTCAGTGACTCACTCAAAGAGTACATAAGGTTCAAACCGCGGCCCACCGACTCTGGACGGTAGAACTTCACCAATTCTGGCAAGTGCGATGAAGCCACTTGCAAATCAAGACTAAAATCACGGTCACGAGCACTCAAGCGGCCATCAACTTCTTTAATCAATTCCTGCTTGAGCATATCTTCTGCTTTACGCTTACCAGTGCTGCCGAAGAGCTCAGTCACTTCCATCCACGAAGTTCCCGCGCTGTTTGCTGCGAGCTTGTAGATGAAGTAGCTCATGCGATCTTTCAAAGCTTCGTTCAAATCAACCGAGTAAACGCGCTTCTCAGAACCTTCGAAAACAAATCCACCGAAGTGCTTTTGCAAAAATTCAGCGAGGACAGGAGGCAAGAGCTTCATCAATTCGCCAACGCGCTTTTCGCGGCAGATGTAGGCACACAGGTTTAAAGCCGTGTGTGGAGCTACTTCTGATTTTGACTCTTCCTGCATGAGGCGACGAAGGGAAGTCACTGGCACTTGTGCTCTTTGAGCGAGTGCTTGCACGGTCACTCGTGGGTGGCGTGCGAGAAAGTCTTGTACCAAAGCTCTCAGTGAGCTGATGGTTGAGGCTTCGTTTTGTGTGACTTCGATTTGCAAGGTTTCGATCTCCCTGCATCCTTCATATCAACAACTTCGTACTCCTTGATAGGGGGCGTGTAGTCCTGACAGACGATAAGAGATACATGGTGTCGCACTGGCCCCGAAAGACCAGTCAACCCCGCTTAAAACCCACGGCGAGGGGGGCGAACTGGTGTCGTTCTGCCACCGTTACCAGGATTTCCACCTGCGCTGCCGCTACATGGGCGAGTGATCAAGCGCATTTTTACAGTGCCGTTGATATCAGATGAGTCCACCGTCGCTAGACCCGAGCGGCTGAGATCGCGATTGAGGATAGCGAGTTCCATATGATTATTGAGCATGAATTTCACACTGCGAGCGGCTCGAGAAGCGCACGCTGAGCGAATAGGAACGTTGATCACAGGATTGCTAATCCACTCATCATTGGCTTCGCCTCTCCACGTTCTATTCTCGAGAACCACTTTATTGCCACCTACGCCGCCGAGACCTTCGTGACCGGCAAACATAGTTGAGAAGGTTCCTTGCACACCTGGGTCGAGAATCATGGCGCCGCGATTAAAGAGGGAAATCTCGAGTGCCTCGACTTGTTGGCCATCTGGGATTTCAGCGGTGAGGCTCAAAGCGCATGACTTGTAGTCGAGAGCTGGGTCATTCGCTCGATTAACACGGCCAGTGTTAGGGAGATTGCGTGGAACTTGAATTTGAAATGAATCAAATAGAATTGAAACACTGGAATTATCCGGAGAAGGAGAGAGGGCGACGCTGCCGACGGGGCAACCTGACCCTCTATAAGAGAGACCACCGAATTGAACCTGAGCTTGCGCACTATTAAGTGCAAGAAGAAGTGTGGCGGCGGTGAGGATGGCGAGTAAGTGTGACATGTGGTCTCCCTTGTTTCTTGCTTTCTGAATACATCTTTAGTGTTTGATAAGTGAACCCCCGATGAAATCGTTTTCGCCCAGGTGGTTTTTTGCAAAAACCAGGTGGGCGACAACGTTTACTCGAAAGCATTTTGCTACTTCACGAAACAATTTGCCGCTGTGTATGTTCAGAGCAAGCCAACGGGACAACGAAGTCCTCCAACCTGCAAGGAGATCACATGACTCTTATTAAAAAACTCGTTCTGATCGCAACTCTTTCTCTCTCAGCTGGTGCCATGGCACAGGGTCTTGAACTCGGTTACCCAAGCACTGGTGGTAACGGATGTCCGCAAGGAACTGTTTCAGCCAACCTTTCACCGGACAGCAAACAATTGACCATCTTGTTCGATCAGTTCTTGGCGGAAGCCGGTCCTGCTTCAGGCAAGACCCTCGATCGTAAGAGCTGTAACATCTCAATTCCAATTCGTGTTCCAGGCGGATACAGCGTTTCTATCGTAGCGGTTGACTACCGCGGCTTCGTAGGATTGCCGAGCCGTCGTGCGAATGCTCGCTTCACTGCTGAGTACTTCTTCGCTGGTATGATCGGTCCACGCATGTCGAAGACTTTCGTTGGCGCACAGAACACTGACTACTTGGTTGAAAATGATTTGATCGTGTCTGCACAAGTATGGTCTGCGTGTGGAGCTGAAACCAACATGCGCATCAACGCTTCAATCATGTTGCAGAACACTGACTACTCTCAAGACGCAATCGCAACTGTTGACTCGGCCGATATCAGCTCTGGCATCCTTTACCAACTTCAATACCGTCGCTGCCGTTAATCGGCACTGTTCGGTCGCATCACTCCCGAAGGGCCCCGAAAGGGGCCCTTTTTTATGTACAGGATGTACGGTATGTCGACGAGAGGCAGGAGCCGAAGTCGACCGTGGAATCAACTAGTTAGCCCCTCATCTTCTCCACCCACCTGACCGATAAGTCCCTGTGATGAAACACCTTCTAACCACAATCATTTTGCTTGTGGCCCTCAACTCATGGGCCGCCGAATCGCCACGTCAAATTGCTCTTGAGCAATTCCCTGTGCAGGTGCGAGATCTGCTGGGGAAAAAAGCAGTGGATGCTCGTAATGTGTTTAAAGACGTCCCACAAAATAAACGTCGTGAAGATGATCGTGGCTTATTTTTAAATCTATTGGGCGTTAATTACGATGTTACGGTGGGAAAAAAAGCGGAGACGGTGGAATGGCTCGCCTTGCGTTCACCTCCGCAGCGCTCTGTTGGCCTCTATGAAAAGCTCATGGAGAAATACGGCAAACAGGCCCAAGTAAAAAATGTCGATGTGGCTGGACCTGCTCCTGGTCAGTACATAGAAATAAATTTTCCCTCTGAAGGCACACAGTTTCGTTTTGTTTCTTCGACCAAAGATCTTTATTCGGTCGTTGTTCAGAGGAAGCCATGAGAAAAATTCTTCTCAGTGCACTTCTGCTGCTTCCTGCGACAAGTTTTGCTCATGTCGACTGCGAGTCTTGTCGTCACATCGAAGGTCATCCGTCCGAGGGGATTCCAGAGTGGGCCGCAGGTCTACAAGTGGCCTCAACGTCACTGTCATGGTGGTCAACGACTCCCGCACAAGTAGCGGCAGCTCCCTGTCGTCAGCCCATTCCCACTGATGCCCAGATGCGCGAATGGTTGGCGGCCTATGACTCGGGGACAAAAAGTAGCAAGAATGTTCATGGGATTTCATTACAAGATGAGTCCATCGAAAATATTCGAGCCCTTGAGCATCTCACCACGTTGAAAGATTGGCGTAAAAACCCTCTGACCGCTCAACAGCCGCAGTACAGCTCTGGCTGCACGAAAGCGCTTTGTGCCGCCACCGAGCTGCTAGGAGATGCAGGTGTAATGGCGCTCTATATGCAGCGTCGCTACGGTTTTACCCCCTCGCATTTGGCCTATAACGAAACATCTCCTTGGACCCGCGCTCAGTTGGGACAGGCACTGATTGGTGTGCAAGAGTTTCCTGAGGGCGTTTTCCCTATGGAAGAAGCGCGTCCGTTTGTTCGCTATCGTTCAGGTCAG
>JBEIPE010000398.1:0-2272 GCA_040377215.1 Halobacteriovoraceae bacterium | reverse complement strand
TTCCTACATGAGCTTCATGCCCATGGCCGAAATGATTGTTCCCTACTCCGGACTCTTGAGCATTCTCTGGGGCGCCAGCATGTTTGTGAAAACCATGGAGATCATCGCCAACGAGTACTTCTTCTTTAAGAGTATGAAAGCCGGCGTCCCCCTCCTGCTAGTGAATATCTGTAAGCTGATTCTTTCGCTCATTATTCTTAGTTGGATTTTAACAGGCATTTTTGATGTCCAGATTTCGTCTGTGCTCGCAACGTCGGCCGTCCTCACCATCGTGCTGGGTCTTGCTTTGCAAGATACGCTGGGGAATCTTTTTGCGGCGATTTCACTACAGATTGATAAGCCCTTTGAGATGGATGACTGGATCGAAATCCGCAACGGCACCGATAAAATCAGCGGCCAAGTGAAAGAACTCTCCTGGCGCGCCACCGTCTTGCAAGCGATCACTGATGAGACCATCGTGCTGCCGAACAAAACCATCGCCATGTCTCAGATTGTGAATTTTTCAGCGCGCGAAAGACCGTTCTTGCGTAGCCAAGTCTTCCGAATTCCCTTTGATTGCTCTTTAGAGACGGCGCGAGAAGTTTTACTCAAGGCCGTTGATGAGACACCTGAAATTCTCAAAACTCCCAGGCCTCTGACTTTAGTCTCTGAGACCCACGAGTCTTGGATTGTGTTGAAGGTGGTTTATTCATTAACAGATTACGGCAATCAGTACGTCATCGCCGATAGTTTCTACCAAAAGGCCTTAAGTCTATTGGGTGAAAATGGCATTTTACTCGCTGGCGACCGCTTGAATATCAAAACAACTTAAGCAGTCTCTGACGATCACTGTGACCCACAATGGCGGCACAAACAAAAGCGACGCAGGCGAGAGCAAATAATGTTCCGCCATCACCTTGAACTTCAATTCCTAGAATGAAAACGTGAGAAAGAATGGCGCCGGCCATCACGCCCATCGTAAGTAAGGAACCCCAGACTTTCGTCATGGGCAAGAGAATTAAAACAGCGGCGATAAGTTCAAAGACTCCACTTCCCCAACGACCCCACGGCTCAGCGCCAAGAGTAGAGAAAATCCAAACGGATTCAGGGGCTGCCGTGAATTTGAAGAATAAAGTCTGCAACAAAATAATCGCGGGGATCAATTGGCAAAGAAACAGCAGCTTTTTCATAAAACCTCAAATGTTTATATATTAACATTATGCAAACTCTTGCGAGCACGGCAAGGGAAACTTATACTCTTACTATGTCTGAATCTAATCTTCCTTCAACTCCGAAACGTGCGCATCTGAAGAAAGCCCTTAAGGAGCCCAAGCTCGCGCTGTGGCGTTCCATGCTCATGACCGTGGAGCTCGTGTACGGCCAGCTTGAGAAAAAACTCGCGGAGAAAGACTGTACCTATCCGCGCTTTCGTCTGCTCTTTGCTCTCTATTTTGATGCTCCCTTAAGTGCCACTCAATTAGCCGATCGCCTGCATGTGTCCCGCGGAAACATGAGCACCTTTGTCCGTCGTCTTGAAAGTGATGGGTTGATTTATTCTTGCCCGCTCATTTCAACCAAGGGCCGCCCCAAGTACTACCTTTCAACTGCAGGCACTCGTTACGCTGAAGAGTTAATGGATTTTCATTTCGCTAATATTAGAGAGCTACCACTGAAACTCTCCGCAAGCGCTCGCGAAGAATGGTTGCAGCTGCGTACGACTCTCGACAAATTCTATGACGCTCAGTGATCGTTGGCACCGTCTATGGCGCTTTGAGTACTGGCCCTTTTGGGCCTTCTACATGCCGGTGTGGTTGGCCTGGCCGTTCATGGCCATCAAAGGCCGCTCGCTCGTTTTCTTTACCGCCTCCAACCCTTTTATTCCCTTGGGCGGCTGTTTGGAAGAATCTAAAAGTGGCATCCTCGCCCAACTTCCCAAAAGCTATCTGCCTCAGTGGAAACTCATTTCTCAAGTAGAAGAGTGCGACTCTCTGCGATTCTCATGGCCCTTAGTGGCCAAGCCCGACGTGGGTGAACGCGGCGATAATGTGGCCATCGTGCAAGATTTAAAGGCACTTAAAGACTACGCTCTCAAACTGAAGCGGCCTTTTATTGTACAAGAATTTCTCCCCTCGCCTTTTGAAGCGGGTGTCATGGTGGTGCGACTGCCAGACACGAATCAAGTGCTCGTGACTTCGATTGTCACGAAAGGTTTTCTGCAAGTGACGGGTGATGGCAGGCACTCCATAGCTGAGCTCGTCGAGGCACAACCACGCGCACGTTTTCAGTGGCCCAG
>JBEIPE010000080.1:0-10230 GCA_040377215.1 Halobacteriovoraceae bacterium | reverse complement strand
TTTTCCAACGTCCACCAGCGCGAGAGCTTGCCGGTTGGAGCCGTATACTTAAAGGTGTTGTCCGTGCGCATTTTAGGCTTCCAGGCCTCACCGACGCCTTCGCGTTTAATGAGTGGCTGCATCGCCTTCCAGCAGACAAAGCTTTTCTCAGGATTCTGCGCATGCGGCATTGAGCTTACGCTCGCGATCGCCCGCGTTCCCATGAGGACTAGTAAAAAACTTAAGATGATGAACGTTAATTTCATGAATTCTCCCCTGCCTAAATCATACGATCACAAGCCGCTCTTGAGCCTCTGGGTAGTTTCTGCCCTTATGTTGAGCTTTTTGCTTAATGCGCGGGGCGGCGAAAGGCGCCAATATCCTCGAAACCCCTACACAAAAGGCCCTATCCGT
Source organism: Halobacteriovoraceae bacterium (assembly GCA_040377215.1). Classification (GTDB taxonomy): domain Bacteria; phylum Bdellovibrionota; class Bacteriovoracia; order Bacteriovoracales; family Bacteriovoracaceae; genus UBA6144. Next base: position 9,837 of record JBEIPE010000080.1, on the reverse strand, counting down.
GGCAATTTGCACCTTATATTTTCTCCCTCTCATCCAGACATTTCTCACCTTAATTGGTGCTTAAGGAGACTCCATGAAAACGGTAAAAGTTGGTATCAATGGAATGGGCCGCATCGGCCGCACAATCTTACGCGAATTGGCCAAGCGCCAGCACAAGGGCCTAGATGCCGACATCCAAGTTGTCGCCGTCAACAACCCGGGCGATCGCACTCCTTACGTTCACTTGATGAAATACGATTCACTTCACGGAAAACTTCCGGTCGACGTCACCTTGAATGGCGACGACCTGATGGTCGGCGGCAAAAAAATCCACTTCTACGGCATCAAGAGCCCAGCTGAGATTCCTTGGGATGCTCACGGAGTTGACGTCGTCATCGATGCCACCGGTATCTTCAAAGACAAGGCCGGCCTCGGTCAGCACATGCGCGGCTCAGTTAAGAAAGTTATCATGTGCGCTCCTGGCAAAGACCTCGACGGTACTTTCGTGATGGGCGTGAACAGTGACAAGTACGATTCCGCCAAACACCACATCATCTCAAACGCCAGCTGCACAACCAACTGTCTTGCGCCGATCGTAAAAGTTCTGCATGAAACTTTCGGCATCGAGCACGGCTTGATGACCACCGTTCATGCCTACACCTCTGACCAAAACATCTTGGATAACTCTCACACTGATCTACGTCGCGCACGCGCCGCTGCTGTCAGCATGATCCCTACCTCAACCGGTGCAGCTAAAGCCATGGGCGAAGTCATTCCAGAGATGGCAGGCAAACTTGATGGTTACGCTGTCCGCGTTCCTACTCCCGATGTCTCTATGGTCGACCTCACTGTGACTCTTAAAAAGCCGGCCGATAAAAAATCCATCAACGCTGCCATGAAAGAAGCTTCTCAAGGCTCTCTTAAAGGCATCCTGGGTTACACCGAAGAAGAGTTGGTTTCTGTCGATTTCATGGGCAACCCTGACTCATCGATCTTTGATTCAAAACTCACCAACGTGATCGGCAACACGGCCAAAGTCGTGAGCTGGTATGATAACGAAGTGGGTTTCTCGAATCGTGTGCTTGATCTTGCGAAATTTGTCGGTGCAAAACTTTAAGGACAACCCATGCAACTGAAATCCATCCAGGACGCCGACCTCAAAGGCAAAAAAGTTCTGGCCCGTTTTGACTTCAACGTACCTCTCACGAAAACTGAGCCGCGTACGATCACGGACGCGAGTCGTATCGATCTGGCTTTGCCTACGATCCGTCTCATGTTGGAGAAAGGTGCTTCAAAAATCATTCTCATGAGTCACTTGGGTCGCCCGGATGGCCAAGTGAATCCTAAGTACTCCCTCGAGCCAGTAGCGACTTACCTTGCTGAACAACTTGGTATTGATGTTGTTCTCACAACGGGTCCGGTGGATGTGGGCGTAAAAGAGTTCTTGCAACTGCCTGAAACAAAAATCGTTCTTCTGGAAAACTTGCGCTTCTCTCCTCTCGAAGAAAAGAATGATCAAGAGTTCGCCGAGAAACTTTCTACTTACGGCGATGTGTATGTGAACGACGCTTTCGGCGCCGCTCACCGCAAGCATGCCTCCGTTTATGGAGTGAACAAGTTCTTCTCTGGCCGCGCTTACGCTGGTCTGTTGCTGGAAAAAGAAATCAAGGCCCTCGGACACTTAATGGATAAACCTGCGAAGCCGTTCGTGGCAGTGCTCGGTGGCGCCAAAGTCGCTGACAAAATCAAAACCATCGAACGTTTGCTCGTACTCGTCGATAAAATCTTGATCGGTGGCGCCATGGCGTATCCCTTCTTGAAAGCGAAAGGTCTCGCGGTTGGTAAATCACTTTGCGGTGATGAAGACGTCGCTCTCGCCAAACAATTGCTCGCGCAAGATAAGGGCGGCAAGATTCAGCTTCCGGTTGATCACATCGTGGCCGGTAATCCTGATTCAGAGCCAAGTTTCTCTGCGACCATCGACAACGATAAAATGGGTCTTGATATCGGCCCAGCGACCATCGACAAATACGCTCTTCACTTGAAAGGTGCGAAAACGATTTTCTGGAACGGCCCGATGGGTTTGTTTGAAAATCCTAAATTTGCAGTAGGTACCATGGAGATGGCGAACTACATCGCTCACTCAGGGGCGTTCACGGTCGTCGGCGGCGGGGATTCAGTGGCAGCTGCTCAGCAGAGTGGTTTCGCTGATCAATTCAGCCACGTTTCCACGGGTGGTGGCGCTTCTCTTGAGTACATTGAGAAAGGCGAACTCCCAGGCGTGAATGCCTTGCGGGGCCTCTAAGATGAAACTCATCGTCGGTAACTGGAAGATGAACCAGAATCAAGAACAGGTTCGTGCGTTCTTCTCTGCTCTCAAATCTGGCCCTCGTCAGCAGGAAGCCTGGCTTGCTCCGCAGGCTTTGCATATTGGGCTCGCGCTCAATCTTGCTCCTCACGATGTGAAAATCGGTGCGCAAAATAGCAGTGAACAAGACAGCGGAGCCTTCACCGGAGAAAACTCACCAGCGACCTTGAAAGATCTCGGTGCGAGTTTTGTTTTGGTGGGTCACTCAGAACGCCGCCAACTTTTTCATGAAACAAATACGACCTGTGCGGCCAAAACTAAGCGCGCCCTTGCTCACAACCTCGCGGTCATTTACTGCGTGGGCGAAACTCTGGCCGAGCGTGAAGCCGGCCAAACTCTCGCTGTGGTTAAACAACAACTACGCCAAGGCCTCAGTGATCTCGCGGGCTGGCACCCTGGCCAGTTGATCGTGGCCTATGAGCCTGTTTGGGCGATCGGCACGGGCAAAGTAGCGACACCTGCTCAGGCCCAGGAAGTTCATGCGGCGATTCGCTCAGAACTCAAAGAAATGTACTCTGCTGCGGGTCAATCAGTGCGCCTCCTCTACGGCGGCAGCGTGAAACCTGACAATGTGAAAGAACTCATGGGGCAAACCGACATCGACGGTGCCTTGGTAGGCGGCGCGAGCCTTAAAGCGACGGATTTTCTAGCGCTGTGTCAGTAGAACAAGTTTCTTTATTAGATGGGGGCGTGTTACAAATATAGCCCCTAGGAGATTTTATGATCACGACCCTTATTGTTTTGCATGTCATCATCTGCGTCCTTCTCGTTGTCACCGTGCTCTTGCAGTTCGGTAAAGGCGCTGAGATGGGAGCTGTCATGGGTGGCGGCGCTTCTCAAGCCGTTTTCTCTAGCTCAAGCAAAGGTAACTTCTTCACTAAACTCACCAGCGCTCTCGCGATTGGTTTCATGTTGAACTCGATCGCTCTAACGACTCTTAAGAGCCGTGAAGCCAAAAAATCTTTGTTCGATGATGAGCAAGAACTCGCAGCTCCTTTGAATAGCGATGCAGCTGCTCCAGCGGCCGGCGCTTCTGCACCAGCTCCAACTGATGCAACGGCTCCACAAGCTGCGGCTCCTGCACAACAAACGCAGCAGCCTTCAGCGCCTAATCAAGCGCAGCCGCAACAAGCGACTCAGCAGTAATCATCCAAAGCCACCTTCGGGTGGCTTTTTTTTTGCCATGGAAAACCACCCCCTTTTTGTTCCCCTCATCTCCATTCTTGCTGGCTTCATTGATGCCATCGCAGGCGGTGGTGGACTCATCACGATTCCCATGTGGACACTTGTTATGGGACCGGGCGCACACGTCGTCGCCACCAATAAAGTGGGTGCCTTCGCTTCGTGTGTGATGGCACTGTGGGTGTATCAACGCCACCACCCTGTTCCGTGGCGTGAAGGTCTATGGTTTCTTGTCGCCATCAGCATCGGATCGTTCGTCGGCTCTCAGCTCACGGGCCTTGTCCCTACCCATGTCTTTGCCTGGATGCTGCTCGCTCTCTGTCCCTTGATCTTGATGATCGTATGGTCGAAAGAACGCCTCTTTGCCGAGCGGCCAGCGGAGCCCACCGCTCTCAGTAAATTTATTCTCGCGGGTCTGCTTGTGGGAATATACGACGGCTTTTTTGGACCAGGCGGGGGCACCTTTATGCTGCTCGCCCTCTTGTGGTTCACCTCCATGCCCCTGATGAGCGCCTTGGCGCTCTCAAAGCTCGCTAATTCACTCTCCGCGGGCGTGTCGCTGGGAGGCTTTGCCATGCAAGGTCTGGTGGATTGGAAATGGGGCGCCGTGGGCGGCTTCTCCATTGTGATCGGCTCATTCATGGGCGCGCAGCTCACCAAACGCAAAACCGTGGGCGTAGTGAAACCTGCGCTCACAGTTGTGGTGATTCTCTTGATGGCAAAATTGCTATGGGATCAGCTTAAGGGGCCTTAAGCATGTAACTGCATTCAGTCTTTTCTTTGCTCAAACGATCCTCATCATGCAAGGCCGATGAGGTGTAACCTAGGGTGATATGCGGAGACCAACGCTTCCACTGGAAGTCACTAGGAATCCCCCCGTTGGCAACGAAGCGACGCCAAACTTGATTACGGAACTCTCGCAGCTCGCTCGACTCGATTGAAACAGACCAGCTTTCTTCTGACTTATTTCCTAAAACTGCTGTGACCTTTTTCAAGCACAGGACTTTCACAGGTGCCTTCATGGCACTTTCTTTGACGACGATTTTTTCGACCGTATTCATCTTGATGGTCTGAGACAGAATGCGCATCTCAGACGGCGTGATCACGGTGATGTGGGCTTCGTCTTGATGTTGGAGCTTTTTCCCAATGCGCTTCTCTAGCTCTTCACGGATTTTTTCAATGGGCCCGTAGGGCATCGGGATGCCGACCCAATCAGGGCGTGGCTTAAAATAAGGGCGTTTCTCAAGGGATTCGATGCTCGCGATGTCAGCGGTGATGGTGTCAGCAGCAAAGCTTACGCCTGAGAGAAACCAAACTGCCAAGAACAGAGTCTTCATTTTTTCTTCTCAGTCACGACACGAATTTTTCCGAAGTCGGCCGATGCCAATGCTTTCACTTCTTCAATCGGCAGCTGCGCCCAAGGAATGGTGGGATCGAAGCGATGAGAAAGTGTAATGTCTTTGCGGATGTCTGACTTCACATAATCCACATGCTTCTCAAAAATATCAAAGAGCCATGGCTCAAGCTTCACGCCGCGGAATTTTTTCATGACACCGACCGCGTCAGCCACCAACATGACTTGGCTGTAAGAACGCTTGGTCGTGATGGCATCAAAGAAGTCAGCAATGGTGCAGGCGCGCGCCATCGGATGAATTTCTTCTTCACGTTTCTTGGTTGGGTAGCCGGTGCCGTCCCAGTTTTCATGGTGCTCGTGCACGATGCGCGCAATCACACTCACATCGATGGTGTGGTGAACTTTCACATGGCCCGACAATAGAAGCTCTAAACCAAAATCTGGGTGCATTTTGATCTGTTCGTACTCGGCTTCCGTGAGACCGCCGGGATTATTCAGAATGTGGGTAGGGATTTTGACTTTGCCCAAGTCATGCAGCAATCCGCCCAGACCGATATTCACCAAGTCCTGACGAGGCGCTTTCGGATGAGCGGCTTTCCAAATGCTGATGCTGTACATCGACACGTTGATGGAGTGGTCGTAAGTGTAAAAATCATGAAAGCTCAAATTACTGATCAGGCCGCGCAGATCATCAATGCCGTACTCTCCTAAGAGGTCGACCATGTTCTCCACGACTTCACGACAGCCTTCGATGCCGGCCTCAAGCAACTCGGTTGAGAACTCACGTTTGCCATCAAAAATACGGCCGAGATATTCCAGCGCCGAGTCTTTGATGACGTGGGCTTTTTGCGTGTCATCGCGCTGATCCGATTGCACCAAGCTCTTCATGTAGAGACTGCGTTGATCTTCCGGGATGTAGATCTGCAGATATTTTTTGCGCAAGTTTTCTAGGTCATCCAAACTCAGCGCTTCGCCTGATGGAAAAATACGCACGAATTTTTCGCGCTCTTTGAGCGATGACGAGTTCACAAAAAGATCGAACGGAAGGGCACTTCCGGTATCAATCAAATCATAACGAACGGAGAAAAAGCTCCGTAATGCTGGGGAGGTCTGCATGGCTAAAATTGTAACATGGGAGGGTCATTTGTCGTGTTTGGAAGGCTTTGCCCCAAAAGAAAGGCCCACCGAAGTGGGCCTAGCGACAACTTATTGGGTCAGTCTTAAAGTCTAGAACGGGATGTCATCAGAAGCGAAGTTAGCCTCAGTCGAGACCTTGTAATCCTGGTTCATATCCATAGGAGCTGAACCTTGGTTCATGCCCGCTGAATTATCAACATGGCGCTCGCCACCTTTGTTGTCAGAGGGGCCGCCGATGAATTGCACAGTGGCTGCGTTGATTTCAGTCATGTAACGCTTGTTACCGTCTTTGTCGTCCCATGAACGAGTTTGCAAACGGCCTTCAACGAAAGCTTGGCGACCTTTAGAGAGGTACTGGTTGCAAAGTTCTGCGAGTTTTCCCCACACAACGATACGGTGCCATTCTGTTTTTTCTTGTTTCTGTCCGCCCTTGTCGGTCCACGCTTCTGTGGTGGCGATTGAGAAGTTACAAACCGGCGCGCCGCCTGGTGTGTACTTCAACTCTGGGTCTTGGCCCAAACGCCCGAGTAGGATCACTTTATTTACGCTCATAGAATCTCCTTTGCCTGATGGTGAGGCATATTGTTGTTTGTGATTTCCATCACGAATTTCGCGTGCCCAGAGGCTACTTCAATCGCAGCACTACGGAAACGGTCAGGTTCTCACTTAGGCCGTCACTTGCGGAAAATATGCCAACAGAGAAATGAGCGAAAGCCTTGAAATACTTCAAGGCTTCTGATGATCAAATAAATTTATTGGAGGCTACTGAGAAATTTCTGACGACGCTTGCGATTTTCTCGCGCGTAGCAGCGGAGAATCTGGATTGTCGCGCAAGAAGTTTTCCACATGCTTGCGAGCGATGCGCACGTCTTTGCGATACCAAGTCGGATCAAAGCCGCAGGTCGAGCATTTCACATCACGACGATAGAGAGATTTGCGAGTGAACTCAAAGCCCGCCCACATGATGAAAAAACTCCCGAGAGTTTTCCATTCCAAGATTGGGAAGAGAGCCCACGTAAGAATGACGGTGATCAAAGCAATCTGGCCGTAATGACGAGGAGATAAATTGCTATCGTACTGAAGAGCACGCGGGGTGCGGCACAGGGCACAGTAACAGTCGCGGTTGGCAGATTTTTTCAAGGTCACCTCTCTAGAGCTATTAAACCATGTGTGAAACGCAAGATTGTAGTGGGCACAAATGGCCGCCGGCCCCCCTGCGGGGGCCGAGGTGAAGAAACTGTTGGTGGCGGGGTGTAAACCGGTGGGAAACAGAGGGGGGACGGCCTATCAGCACACGTTCCACATCCCGGACCAAGGCCTTGCGTGCCGGGATGCTTTACACCTTCCAAATCCCGTACCAAAATGCTCATACATGATTTCGCTCACTTCCAACCTACTAGGGACAAAACGCGCCGGTGAGCGGGGCCAAATAAGTATCTTCTTTGCCTCCAGCCTCATCGTTTTGATCTCCATCATCGCCTTCGTCATCAACATCGGTCTTTTCGTGAAAGCGAAGATCAATTTGCAGAACGCCACGGATGCTTCCGCCTATGCCGGAGCAGCGGTGCAAGCACGCATGCTCACCCGCATCGGCTACATGAATTGGGAATTACGGAACAACTACAAAGAGTGGATGTTCAAGTACTACGTGCTCGGCAATCTCAACATCAATGATGTGCGCGCCACTCCGGGCTCGGGCAACGTCAGCTATCGCATGGAGCCCGATCCCAACATCAATGATGGCACGGGTGTGGATGTTTATAATTTCCCTTCTGTGTGCCTGCACTACGCGGGTGTTCCCACCAACGTCTGCCGTCGCTACGCCATTCCCGGTATCCCGCGCTTTGAACCAACCAACTTAGTGGGTATCGATGAGACCACCTCGTCGTTCATTGATGCCATCGTTAAAGAAAAATCCAGTGACTGCTCTAAGCGCACGCAGCTGAACTTCAACGTCACCAATTTGTGGGCCTACAACTTGCGCGACGGTGCTGCCAATAGTGCTTTTGCTGATGCTCCTCAAGTCGCCGTGGATCGCGTGGGTGCATGGCCCAAGGCCGTTGAGTTGGCGATTCGTACACGCGCTCTTGAGTTCGCTATGAATCGTCCACCCACAGTGTTGTGTGGTGATCCTTCATTAGGCTCACCGGGCTGCCAAAATGCCGAGACCTTGATTGCACAAAACCATTACGGCAACGAGCGACCGGCCAAGGCCTACTGGTCGGGCTACCGCAATCTCACCAACGAAGGCTCTAACCGTAACGAAGAAATGAAAGCTTCGTTCACGCTGACGGAACTGGCACCACAGTCGGTCTCATTCCCGGATAACTCGCTCTCGACGATGCTCGGTGGCCCAAAAGGCAAACGTCCTAAGCAGTACGTGGATCTCAAAATCCAGCTGGTGAACTACGCGACTTTCTTCACAGCGCTCATCGCACGTGATGATGTCTTGAATGCCGCCGGCCAGGTGGTCAAAGCGGAAGGTGCCTGTGACGTCTCTAAGATCGCCATTCCTGTGCCTGGTTTCCCGATGGGTTTTTACAAAAATCCAGAAGTCGTGACCTATTACGCAGTCAAAGGCGAAGCGAGTTTCCAAGGCCTGTTCAATCCTTTCAGCACTCCTTCAACGAAACTCACCGCCTACGCTGCTGCGAAACCGATGGGTGGAAGAATTGGCCCGGCACTTTTCAGAGCAGGCAGTGGCAGTGACGAAACCGCCATGAGCACACGAACCACGGCCAACAATCGTCGCTCAACTCCGTACTTAAGTGGACTCAACCTTGCGAACGTGAAACGCAAAGGCACCAACACTCCAGTGCCTATTGGTGGTTTTGCTCCCGGTATGCCGATCCCTATTAATCGCGGGCCAACCCAAGAAGAGCGTTTTTGGATTGCAGATCCTACCGATCAAATTGGCGGCTGGGTTTCAGGTCCAGGCATTGTTTTTGGTGTGCCTAATTTAGTGTACGACTTCAATCCCGGTGGCATCACAGATCCCAACAGCTATATCTCCGCTGTCCCAACGAATATCATCATTCCTAATCCAGAAGGTGTGAGCGACGACGCCTACTCTGCTGGACTCTACAAGGGCGAACAGCTCACGATGTTCCGCGCCAATCTTGAAGGTGTCGACAACGTCGAGCAAATTACGAAATCAATCTATAACGTACGTGCACCGACGGCTTACGAAGCGGCCAACTACACCATCCCTATTCCTTATGATTTGGGCCTCCAGCCGGCCGGTGGCAGTGGAAACTTCCTCGATACGTTCGGCTTCGTCGTCGGTGAGAAAACCTCAGAAGGTTCTGGCATTGAACGTTATCAAGGAAAAATCTACGCTCCACTCTTCTCGCAAAGTAACGAAGATGCCCTCTTCGCCAATGCAGCGGAGGTGGGCGCTGAAATCAAAAACTTCATGAACGTGCAAACTTCCGCCATGGAGAAATATCGCAACTCCATGAACCTCGTGGCGAAAACTATTTTTGATGATGATCCCGTGAAATATCGTGATGCCGCCGAACGTATTTCAGATTTTCCTTTCAACTTGAATCCCACAGATGCCGGCGCCAAGCCCACTTGCAAAAGCATCGCCGGAACTTTCCTTGCTTTTTACTTCGGCGACTCCAATACACTGGGCAACACCACGGGAACACTGTGCCCACTCTCGCTCACAGAGAGTATCGACGCTTTCTACAACAGCAGTAACTTAGGTTTCGATGCTCACACCCACACCATCGAGTATAGCTACCGGGAAGACCATCCCCGCAGTGACATCATTAAGTGGGACAAGCTACTCACCAGCTACATGCCTGGCCCC
>JBEIPE010000019.1:0-19925 GCA_040377215.1 Halobacteriovoraceae bacterium | reverse complement strand
CCCTCGCATTTGGCCTATAACGAAACATCTCCTTGGACCCGCGCTCAGTTGGGACAGGCACTGATTGGTGTGCAAGAGTTTCCTGAGGGCGTTTTCCCTATGGAAGAAGCGCGTCCGTTTGTTCGCTATCGTTCAGGTCAGTTGCCACAAGGTTATGGTTCGACCACGGTGGCCGATTCCATCGTAAGATTTTTTGATCGCTGGCTTCAGATTCCAGATGGTGAAAAGCAAGCCACCACATCTCATGAGTTAGGTCACGCGCTAGCCGCTGAGACCGGAGCGGATCGAAGTGCTGCCTGGTTGGCGCTCTCGGGTTGGGAGTCTTACATGGGGCAAGGCCCCTTTGGCATGGAAGAAAAATTCACTGCTACGATTAAGGAAGCCCTTGTTTCTGGTTACGCTACCACCAGTCCGGTGGAGGATTTCGCAGAAAGTGTGGCGGCCTATCGTTATAATCCACAACTTTTACTGACCCGCAGTCCGGCCAAGTACGAATTTATTAAGCACTCAGTTTTTAATGGCATAGAGTACACCAGTGCCCAGGCCTGTAGTCAGGGCACCACATATACTGCTCAGCTGGTCGAAGCTGTGCGTCCTCGTCTTGAGGCGTGGAATCCTAGTGCTGCCGATGTGACTCGGATGGCGAGAAGCTGCCTGGATACGATTTTTGGTACGATGGGTAGTGGTACACAGAACAACCAACTCAGCAGTGCTCCGATCCAAAACTGTTTCGCTGATGCTCCTCAAATTGAAGTGCGCAAGTGGATGAAAGACAGTGTCGCCGGTCGTCCATGGGCAGCGCACGTCGCGCCTATGATTCGTAATGCTCATGCGGAGTTACCCGCGGCCTTAGTGAATCGCATGCAAGGGGCCGCCACGAGTCTTGGGGCACATATGCGCCAGTCACTCACTTCAGTATTACCGTCTGTATTTCAGACAATGCTACCGACCTTGAGTCGCTCAGGCTGTCAGCAAGCGGATTTCTCTCAGGCCTACACATACTACACACCGGTGTACCAAAGCTCACCGAACGATCCGCTACGCTACCGTGCGCGTTTTCAGATCGCTGACAGTGTAAAACAAATGTGTAGGGATATTGTGGAAGCGCGTTCGAATCCTGCCAACCCTGGTCCTTTAAAAAACCAAGAGCTGGCCAGCTATCTCAAAAAACTATTTCCTTAGTCGAGCCAGAAAATCCGGTCTTCCACACTGAGAGCTGGTGGATGAGGATTTTTTCCGGCCTTCGCTAGAACCTTCTCTTCCAAGACTCCAATGGCATTTTCCAGCCCCACTTGAAAGTCACCTTTCTTAAAGTGAGTGCGAAGCAACGCCAGGATTTCGTGGAGATCTTGTGCTTGCAGCTTCGAATTAAGATCACGATCAATCAGCAGATGCATCTTGTGCTCATTCAACGAGAAGAACAAAAGAATCGCGGCCTGATGACCGAGGCTTGATGATTGAAACTGTGAAAAGAGCGCACTGGCCTTCTCTGCCGTTTCTCTTTCCGCTTCAGCAGGTAGGACAAAAAAGCGATGAAGGTCCAACAATCTTAAAAGGGCGACCACCAGCAAGATGCAAGCGCCGACCAAAAGAATCTCTAACGAGCGTGGATGAAGGTTGTAAAAGTGAAGTATGAGAGCCGAGATCACTAGTCCGATCAACACACCACCACGCCAAAGCGCGCCCGGGTAAGGATCAGACGCATGGCAAGCCGCTACCACGAGCTCGTAGCCAGTGTGTTGTTCGAATTTTTTAATTTTCTCGGCCACAGGTGCTGATGTGAACGGTGCCTTATTTTTCATTACCAATCTCCTGAGGCGCCACCGCCACTAAATCCACCACCGCCGCCGCCCCAGCCTCCGCCGGAACCGCCGCCAAATCCACCGCCGCCTCCACGTCCACCACCGAGGATGCTGCCCATGACGGCACCAGCACCAAAGGCGCGTGCGCCCCGTGAGCGATTAAGTAGAGGGAAGATAAAGAAGAAAAGAATCATGAGAATCAGCGTGCCAAGAGGAGAAAGTTCTCCCTTCGCGCGACGAGTCCGGCGAACCACCGGAGCATTGCTAATTTTGACATTAAATTTGCCGGCCACTTCTAACAAGATCTGCGCCACACCACCGGCATAGTCGCCGTTCTTGAAAGCAGGGCGCAGGACGCCCGTAATCCAGCGTGAGGATTCCAGATCGGTGATCTCGCCTTCGATGCCGCCGCCGACTTCGATGCGCATTTTGCGCTCGGTAGGTGCGATGACAATGATGAGACCGTTGTCACTCTTCTCGCCACCGAGCTTCCACGCTTCCGCAGCACGGATGCTGTAATCCTCAATCTCGTAACCTTGCAGGTCACTGGGAATAATCACGCCAATCTCGGGGCCGCCTTGCGCTTTAATCTCAGTGATAAAATGCGTCAGCTGAGCACTTTGTTCAGGCGTGAAAAGTCCTACCTGATCAATGACCGGGCGATTAAGCTCGGGAAAGCGTGGCCCTTGTGAGAAGGCCAGCGCACTCCAAAGGATAAGGAATAGAGAGAGTAGTGAGCGCACTAGAACTGAACAGTCGGAGCCGCTTGCTCAGTCGCAGCCGCTTCAAACTGAGGTTTCTTCTCGTGCTTGAACATAATGCTGTTTGTGAGTGACGTCGGGAAAACGGTGACGAGGTTGTTGAACTCTTTCACAGTCTCAATATAACGACGACGAGCTACCGTGATGCGGTTTTCAGTGCCTTCGAGCTGAGCTTGCAAACCTTTGAAGTTATCTGCGGCTTTCAAATCCGGGTACTTCTCGGCCACAACCATCAAACGGCCGAGGGCCTGTGAGAGGCCGTTTTGCGCAGATTGAAACTCTTTGAGTTTTTCTGGCGTGAGGCTCGAAGCATCAACAGTAATTTGAGTGGCTTTCGCGCGGGCTTCAATCACTCCTTCGAGAGTTTCTTTCTCGTGAGAAGCGTAGCCCTTTACTGTGGCGACCAAGTTAGGCACCAAGTCCGCACGGCGCTTGTATTGGTTTTGGACTTCGGCCCATGAAGCCTCAGTTTCGTTAAGCGCAGTCGGGATCGACTGAACGCCACAGCCAGTAAGAAGTGCGAGAAGGGGAAGAGCGAAAAGAAGTGAGCGCATAGGAATGTCTCCAAAATAGAAAAAGCCCATAATGTTATTACACACTATGGGCTTCAAAAAATTTAAGTCAAGATCGAGACTACTTAGTGAGAGCAGCTACTTGCTTAGTAAGACGTGAGATCTTGCGAGCTACAGTCTTCTTGTGCATAGCTGGAGACTTAGCAACTTTCATCAATTTTGATTGAGCATTCTTCAAAACAGACAAAGCAGCCGTCTTGTCGCCTTTAACGATCGCTTCGCGAACAGCTTTAACAGCTGTACGAGCAGAAGCTTTTTTTACTTTATTGGTCATACGCTTAACTTTGTCTTGTTTTGCGCGTTTCGTTGATGACTTGTGGTTTGCCACGATGCACTCCTAAATATGATTCGGTACTAATGTATCCGCGAAGTTATAAACACTTTTCAGGGCCATGGCAAGAGAACCTCGCGTCTCACATGAGTCTGTTGACCGGCTGGGCGCATTCAGGGCACAGTGAAGGAGTTTTTCTTCAAAGATATCCATGATTTAACTGCAGAGGTAACCCATGCAAAACATCCGAATAATTGGTGTGGTCGGTGCTGGTCAAATGGGCCGCGGCATCGCTCAAGTCGCCATTCAGTCTGGTTTTGACGTCATTATGTTCGATGCATTTCAAAACGCTTTGGATTTCGGCGCTGATTTCATCAAAGGGCAACTTAATAAGGGTGTTGAGAAAGCGAAGTGGAGCGCAGCAGATGCTGACGCCGCTTTGAAGCGCCTCAGAACCGCCAGCGACATGAAAGCTCTCAAGGACTGCGACCTCGTGATTGAGGCGGCAACGGAAAATCGCGCGCTGAAATTTGATATCTTCAAAAAACTCGATGAAATTGTGAAGCCCGGCGCATTGCTGGCGTCGAACACCTCTTCGATTTCTATCACTGAGATCGCAGCGCAAACCAAACGTCCAAGTTTGGTGGCCGGTATGCACTTCATGAACCCAGTGCCGGTGATGAAATTGGTGGAAGGTATCCGCGGTCTTGAAACCAGCGATGAAACGTTCAACACCGTGGCTGCTGCCGCCGAGAAAATGGGTAAAACCTTTGTGCGTGCGCAGGATTATCCTGGCTTCGCCGTTAACCGAATCCTTATGCCGATGATCAACGAAGCGTTCTACGCACTCTATGAAGGTGTGGCGACAGCGAAGGATATCGACACCGCCATGAAACTTGGAACCAACCAGCCCATGGGCCCGTTGGAACTCGCTGACTTCATCGGTTTGGATACCTGCTTGGCGATCATGGATGTGCTTCACACCGGGTTGTCAGACACAAAATACCGTCCATGCCCACTCTTGAAGCAGTATGTGGCCGCCGGTCGCTTCGGTCGTAAAAATAAAAAAGGCGTGTTTGTTTATGAGTGAGTTTCAAACGCTGCAATACGAAGAACAAGATAAGGTCGGTGTACTCACCATTAATCGCCCTGATAAATTGAATGCACTTGATGCCACTGTATTGTCTGAATTAAAGACTTTTCTCTCTCAAGCCGCGACAAAAAAGCTGACGGGGTTGATTCTCACTGGAGCTGGAGAGAAGGCCTTCATCGCCGGTGCCGATATTCTCGCCATGACCACTATGGATGCGAAAGCAGCCGGTGAGTTTGGTCGTCTCGGCCAAAACGTTTCTGTGATGTTTGAATATCTTCCTTATCCTACCATTGCTGCCGTTCATGGTTTTGCTCTCGGCGGCGGTTTTGAAATGGCACTCTCTTGTGATTTCATTTTTGCCTCTGAGAAAGCGGTCTTTGGTTTGCCCGAAGTAAAACTTGGATTGTTGCCAGGATTTGGTGGGACTCAGCGTTTGGCGCGCCGGACTTCGCCCGCCTTTGCCAAAGAAATGGTTTTCGCTGGGAAAAATCTCACGGCGACAGAAGCGCATACACGCGGCATCGCGAATCAAGTTTTCGCAGACAAAGCCGCTCTCATGCAGGGCTGTCGCGACTATCTCGCTCTCGTGGCGAAGAACTCACCACTTGCGGTGGGCATTGCGAAGCGCGTGATCGACCAAGGAGCGCAGACCACTCTGGAGCAGGGTCTTGCTCTCGAAGCCAACGCCTTTTCACAATTATTTAGCTCACAAGATATGAAAGAAGGGACAGCCGCGTTTATTGCTAAACGCCCGGCCGTCTTCAAAGGAGAATAGCAATGCTGCTCGACGAGAAATACAACGAAGTTCGCGACATGATTAAGAAGTTCTCTGATGCAGAGATCGGCCCGCGTGCCATGGGAATTGACCATGAAGGGGAGATGCCAAAAGACATTATCGCGAAACTCGCAGAAAACGGATTCCTTGGATCCTACGTTCCTGAAGAGTACGGCGGTGCTGGCCTTGATTATCTTAGTTACGCCCTTCTGATCGAAGAGCTCTCACGCAACTGTGCTTCGACTGGTGTGTTCGTTTCCGCTCACACATCTTTGTGTGTGTGGCCGATTTTGAATTTCGGGACTGATGCTCAAAAGAAAAAATATCTTCCAAAACTTGCCAGCGGCGAGTGGATTGGCTGCTTCGCGCTCTCTGAGCCGAACGCCGGATCCGACGCTGGATCACTTACGACCATGGCAGAAGACAAAGGTGATCATTGGGAAATTAACGGCGTAAAAAACTGGATTACCAATGGCAAAGAGGCCAACGTGGCGATCGTATTTGCGAAGACGAAAAAGACGCCTGACTACAAGGGCATCTCTGCGTTCATCGTGGAAACTTCGTCGCCAGGATTCTCGATCATCAAGATTGAAGACAAACTCGGCATCCGTGGATCTTCAACAGCGCAACTGGCCTTTGATAAAGTGAAAGTGCCGAAAGATGCATTGCTTGGCGACGCAGAAAAAGGTTTCCGCGTGGCCATGGCAACTCTCGACGGCGGTCGTATTGGTATCGCTGCTCAGGCCCTTGGTATCGCCCAGGGTGCGTTCACCTACGCTGCGAAATACGTCAAAGAGCGCGTGCAGTTCGGCGCTCCGTTGGCGAATCTTCAAGGCATCCAATTCATGCTCGCCGATATGAGTACGAAAATTGCTTCATCGCGTTTGTTGATTTATCACGCCTCGGCCCTTAAAGACGCAGGGCGTCCGTACTCAAAAGAGTCGGCGCAAGCTAAGTTGATGGCCTCAGAGTCGGCCATGTGGGTGACCACCAAGGCGATTCAGCTCTGTGGCGGAAACGGGTACACCAAAGAATATCCGGTGGAGCGTTTCTTCCGTGATGCCAAGATTACCGAAATTTACGAGGGAACTTCGGAAGTTCAGCGTATGGTGATTGCGGCCAACGAGCTGAAAGACCTCCAATAACCAACTGATTCCGTTAGACGGACACTGTGCTGTTTGGTACGGTGTCCACTATTTTTGTTTGATCTTTGGCGGAGTTACGAAATCTATGGCGAAAACCAAACCCAAGACTAAGATAGTGGCCAAGAAGCCTGCAGCAAAAGCTAAGGCGAAAGGGAAACCAGTGGCCAAAATTAAAGCGAAGCCGGCAGCAAAAAAAGCTCCCGCTAAGAAAGCTCCTCCTGCGAAAAAAGGTCTCTTGAAGACTGCGACGAAGTTCGTAGGCAAAGTGCTTTCTAAGGCCGACAAAGAGCGCGCGAAGAAAGAAGCCATGAAAGCGAAGGCTGAAGCGGCGAAAGAGAAAGAGCGCGCGAAAAAAGAAGCGGCGAAAGAGAAAGCTGAAGCTGCGAAAGAAAAAGATCGCGCCAAGAAAGAAGCGCTTAAAGCCAAAGCTGATGCAGCTAAGGCCAAAATCGAAGCAGCGAAAGAAAAAGATCGCGCGAAGAAAGACGCAGAAAAAGCGAAGATCCAAGCGGCCAAAGACGCTGAGAAAAATAAAAAGCTCGCGGCTAAAGAAGCTGAGAAAGCGGCCAAGATCAAAGCGAAAGAAGACGAGAAAGCGGCCAAGCTGAAAGCAAAAGACGATGCTAAGCGCCGCGCTCGTGGTGAAGAAGTTGAAGACGATGCTCCACGAGTCCGTAAAGGGGATGAAGATGACGACGAAGAAGACTTCAAGCGCGTTGCCGCGAAAGGCAAAGGCAGCCGTAAGTTCGACGAAGAAAGCTCGCACGACCTCGAGCGCGGCTTCAAAAAATACAGTGTCGGTGACCTCGAAGGCAAAATCGCCGACGAAATCGCGGAGCTCCGCGAGCACTTTGCGTGGAAAGACATCGTTGGCGCGATTGGCACGTTGGATTTCTTCGTGGATCCAAAAGACGACTCATGCGTTGAGAAAGGCTGCGACAACATTCGCACCTCGCAGAGCTGGTGCCGCCTCCACTACCTAAAAGGCTGGAAGAACATCCAACGCAAAAAAGAAATTTTGAGCGAAGGTAAGCTTCAAGAGTACATCGAGGAATTGATCTCGAAGTACCCACCGAAATATATCGAAGCGATCACCAACGATTTGTCAGACGACAAAGAGTTCTACAAAGTTCTTAACGAACTCAACATCACCAACGAGTTCGACTTCGAAGAAGAAGACTTCGAGCAGAACGATGATGATGATGATGATGGGGATATCGGGATCGAACGCTTTAACGGCACGGTCCGCTACGAAGACGCAGAATAGAGAAAATATAAAGGCCCCGAAAGGGGCCTTTTTACTAATGGCGTGTTTCACCTTCATCGTCTTCTTCAAAATCATCCATATCCTCAACGAAGTTCGCCTCACGAAGCAAGCGATCAGCTTCCAGGGTGAGCGTCACGTTTTCGCGAGTCATCTTGTAGAAGTATTTTTTGTCCTTCCATTCCACTTCCTGCCAATTCGGTTCCCATTCTGCCCAGTCTTCATTGGCAAACACTTCATCAAAGAACATGCCGGCCATCAGCACGAAGTTCTCTTGGGTCGTTTTAACGAGATCAGGGGTGGCGATATCAGCGGTGTCGCAGGAGAGGAAGCAGCTCACTGAGCTTTCAGTTGAGTTCTTATCTTTAGGATTGAAGCCAAAGATGACGACCAATTCAGAGGGGAAAATCTGACCGTGAACCTCAAAGTGGCGACTCTGGGCGTTACATTCCTTCTCATAAGTTTGATTGAGCAGTGCAGTCACCGACTCAATCCAGTCTTTTGGGAGGGCAATTCCAACAACCTTAGAGGGTTTTCTTTCCAGCATCTTGTTCCTGCCTTAAAAAGCGAGATTTTACTTGGTCCCGTCGAGGGGGATTAATAGAATAGTTCAGATAGATAAGTCTGCTCTCTTTTTCAAGGAATTTCCCATGGCCGTCTACATTCTCTCTGGTGCCCGCACAGCTTTCGGTAGTTTTATGGGAGGCCTCGCTGGAGTCCCTGCCACAAAATTAGGCGCAGTAGCGATTCAAGGGGCCTTGTCGAAGTCAGGCCTTTCGAAAGATCGCGTGGACGAAGTCTTCATGGGGAACGTGGTTCAGGCCGGAGTGGGGCAAGCACCAGCTCGTCAGGCCGCACTTTTCGCCGGACTTCCTGAAGCTGTTCCGTGCACCACCATCAATAAAGTTTGCGGTTCAGGTTTGCAATCAGTGATCCTCGCGGCCCGCAGTATTCAAACTGGCGAAAACCAAGTGGTGATTGCTGGCGGTATGGAGAACATGTCGCTCGCTCCACATTTGCTACCGAACTCGCGCAATGGTTTCAAGTTCGGCTCATCAGAAATCAAAGACAGCATGCAGTGGGATGGCTTGTGGGATGTGTACACCGATCGCCCGATGGGCAATTGCGCTGAAGAGTGCGTAACGAAGTACTCGATGACTCGCGCAGAACAAGACGCGTTCGCCATCGAATCTTTCAAGCGCGCGCAAGCCGCCGTGAAAGAAGGCGCATTTAAAAATGAAATCGTCGCCGTTCCCGTACCGGCCAAGGGCGGAAGTGTTGATCTCGTGGAAGACGAAGGTCCCTTCAAAGCGAACTTCGAAAAGATTCCTGGGCTTCGTCCAGCGTTTGACAAAAACGGCACTATCACAGCGGCTAACGCTTCAACCATCAATGATGGCGCAGCGGCTTTGGTTTTGGGCGGCGATGCTTTCGCGGCCACAGCCAAATACAAAATCGTTTCATGGGCCTCGCATGCACAGAACCCAACGTGGTTCACAACGGCTCCGGTAGGCGCGATTCAAAAGGCCCTCGAGAAAGCCAAGCTCACAACTGAGCAAGTGGACCTCTGGGAAATCAACGAAGCCTTCGCTGCCGTTACGATGGCGGCGATGAAAGAGCTCAAGCTTCCTCATGAGAAAGTAAACACACTCGGTGGCGCAGTAGCGATCGGTCACCCGATCGGTGCTTCAGGCGCACGCATTCTTCTCACGCTTACAACAGCGATGGATCGCAAGAATGCGAAGTACGGCTGCGCGGCCATCTGCATCGGTGGAGGAGAAGCCCTCGCCGTTGTGATTGAGAAGGTTCGCTAATGGCCACGACCCCAACGACACAGGCCAAATCAGGACTCAGGCAGCTGAAGCCCAATGAGGTCTTGTTTAACGATGGGGATCCGGCGGACTCACTCTACATTATTCAGAAAGGCCAGATTCGCCTCTTCAAGCCAAAAGGTAAGGGCTTCATTGAGATCGCTGTTCTTCGCACAGGCGAAGTGATCGGCGAGATGGCGTTCTTTGATGAAGATGGTTCAGGCCGCAAGCGTTCAGCTTCGGCATCGGCCATGGTGCCCACTGAGATTATCGAAATCTCTTTCGTCGCTTTTGGTAAAACCATGGCGACGTTGAATCCGTGGTTCAAGACCATCATCAACACGCTCGCCAATCGTTTGCGTAAAGCGAACTCACGATTGAAAGAACTCGAATCCAATTCAACCGCTCAGTACGGCACCAAAGTCGGTGAGTACGAGTTCATGAAGCCGAGCGAGGTCCTCAAAGTTCTGAGTACGTTGTTCTTGGTGTTCAAAACTCACGGCGAAAAGCATGAAGCCGGTGTGTCAGTTCACAAAAAGACACTTGATCTCTACGCGGGTGACATCTACAGCATCGCGGAAGCGAAGATGGAAGCGGTGGTGCTCACACTCAAAGAGCTGGGCTGGCTCGAAGTCGCTGATGATGCCGACAAGATGCCTTATCTCTTTGTGATGAGAAACCTCGAACTCTTGCGTTCATTGTTTATCTTCTACAATACGGAGAAACAGCTTCCTGATGAAAAGAAGATGCGCATTGGTCAGCAGTGTGTGACCTTCCTTGAGAAGATCTTGCAGTACGCCCCAAAGAATCCACCGATGGATATCGCCAATCTCAAACCACGAGATGAGTTCGATACGTCTCATCGTTTCACTCAGCACTTCAACATTCGACCGATTCTCGAAGAGTTCAAAACGCGCAACGTAGCGATCACAGCGGATCATCTTGATGATGCTCGTTCTATCCAAATTGTAGGGGAGCGCGCGGTTCAGGATGGGGATATCTTGCTGGAGATCGACATGGCGAAGCTCCAGCGAATGTATCCTATTATCAAGTTTGTGAACTCAGTCACAAAACAGAACCGAGAGAAAGCGAACTACTAGATGCCTGCCGGCGTATAGAAGATCTCAATCGTGTCACCTGAGGCGTAGATCGCTGAGCCGTTCAACTTAATGAAGTAGCCTGTGCGATTCAACGGCGACATGGTGTTGATTGTGCCATTGGCATTCACCTTAATATTCTGATTCTCGCGGTAACCCTCATAGCTCCAGCCGTTGGTGGTGCTCTGAGGAATATTGCTTCCACGAATACGCACGATGATCGTGTCTGGCTTAGGTTGTGACGGGGCCACAGCATAACCGTAGAACTCAGTTGGTGTACGAGTCTTCACAACGAGACAGTCAGGATATGTTACTTCCGCGTTTCCGTTCAGCTGAAGGAAGTACCCCGTTTTTGGTTCACCGGGTGTCGGCAAGCGACGTGTATTTCTATTTGTTAAGTAGCCTGCGTAGCTCCAGCCGTTCGTTGAGCTCGCTGCGACGGCCGTAGCATTGCCGCTGGTAGAAAGTTTTGAGACTTGAATATCAACGGTATCCACCACCGTGTTTTCACTGACGAGCCAGTAGTTGTATGTGTGGCTGAGAACTTCTTGTTGGATAGATGAGTTCACACCCGCATAAACATCAAAGCTGTTGCTGCATAGATCGTAACTATCTTTGTAGGTACGTGAGCCTTGGTCAGTTGGCTGTGATTGAGGAGGAATGCTTGCGTTTGCGTACATGTAGGCCGACATCTCGCGGTATTTCTTACCTTGAGCGTAGCCTGACTGACAGCCGTTGCTGTGAGCGACCACGCTGAAAAAGCGCAATTGCTGAGCGTTTAAGCTGTTTCGCAAATTGATGAAGTTTGTTTTAGCAGTGCTGAATGCGGAGTTGTTTTCGACATACTGACCGTTAAAGTAGCTGTACATGGTGTCGTCATCTTCGTTGGAAACAAGAACGACGATGGTGTGAGCGTTGTTTCGGAAAACGAGACCACCGCTTGAAATGCGGTTTGAATTAATGAGGCTCACTGAGCGAGATAGGCCAGCTTCATTGTTGATGCCGGTCGGAGTGGTGAAGAAGGCCAGGTTTTCTAAACTGACCACGTTCACCGAAGACGACATGGCAGCTGCGTTGTTGGTGATTACCTGACGAAATGTGTCCGAGTTTCCGTCGGGCAACAGAGGCGCCACCATAATACGATAATCAAACTGCTGAGAAACCGCCTGAATCGTAAGCTGGAGCTGCTCTTTCACAGTTGAAGAGAGGTAGCCCGAAGAAAGTGAGTTATCGACGACGTAAAGAATATCAACCGGCGGCTTGATCAAGGTGCTGTTGGCGCAGGTTAAGTTTTGGAAAACTTCCACAGCGCTGGCAGTGTATTTTTCAGACTTAGGAGTCCCCGCGAATTCTTCTTTACTGCAGCCCCACGCCACAAAGAGCGAGAGCAAGAGAGCGATGGATGGTTTCATCATAAGACACCTTTAGGGTTCATATCGATTAGGCTAATCGGTTATTAGGTGCGTGAACTTGAGTTCGGGAAAAGATTGCCGCAGGCCGACCAGTGCTTTTGATGGGTTACAATAAGGAATAATGGTTTCAAGAGGTTGGAGGACTTATGAGTGAGAGCTGGTATTACGTACTCAAAGGACAACGGCAGGGCCCGGTAGACGTTGGCGTCATCACCACATTGGTGCAGAGTCAGCAGCTGCGCGAGGATGACTACATTTGGAAAAAAGGTTTTGATAACTGGCGCAAGCTAAAAGACGTCGCAGAGTTACAGAATCTTGTGGGTGCATCTCCTTCTGTTCCCGACTTTGTCGCACCCAAAAAAGAAGAATCGTCGCAAAAGTTTCGTCTGGGTGCACTCGATCCAGAAGAGAAGAGCATCTACGTTCGTATTGGTGTCGATCGCGGCGGAGCGCCAGCGGAGTATGGGCCTTACACTCCAAGCCTCGTGAAGCGTCTTTATCAAGAGAATCGCGTGAATGGTCGCACACAGTTTTTTGTTCGCGGAAGAACGGATGACTGGGGCTTCCTCGCTGATGTGTCTGACTTCGAAGAAGTCTTTCATGATATGCCGCCAGTGATTCAAGAGACGGAGCGTCGCCGTTGGATGCGTAAGCCATTGCTCGCGCGTATGTTTGTCCAAAATAATAAAAAAGTTTTCGAAGGTGTTTGCCGCGATATTTCGGTAGGTGGCATGCAGGTGCTCACTGATACATTTCCTGGGCGCGCGGGCGATAAAATTGCTATCAACGTTCATCCAGACAATACGGAATATCACTTTACCGCTTCAGGTACAGTGGTGCGCCTGTTAGAAGGTAACCAAGGATTTTCATTTCGTTTCGATGCTCTCCAACAGGAAGCACAGCGAGCGATAGAGAAGTATATTCGAGATGTGGACCCGACCCTCTAACGAAATCGATAAGCGCTCACTTCGCTTAAAGATTAAAAAGTCAGCTCGTCATTTTGATTCGGATCAGTCCGGAGCACGTTTCACTGTGCAAACTTGGACCGCTGAAGGCGTAGAGCCTCGTGGCCAGCTGCTATTTCTTCATGGGGCCTTGGGCCATGGTGGCCGTCATAGTGAAATGTTTGAATGGTTCATTCGTCGTTCGGAAGGTCGTATCGCCGTTCATGCTTTAGATTTTGTCGGCCACGGACTTTCATCAGGAACGCGTGCTTACGTGAAGCAGTTCCAACATTGGGTCGAAGACGCTTTGCAGACTTATGAAGCCTTGGCAAAAAATGGCCCGGTGGTTTTGATGGGACACTCGATGGGTGGTCTTGTCGCTCTCAAAACAGTCTTAGAACATGAGCAGCGCATTCCTTCTGCCATCGGCGCTTTGGTGCTGTCGAATCCCTGTGTGCGCCCCATGCAGGTAGTGAATTTTCCCAAGATCGAGACGGCTTTCAATGCAGTTGCCAATCATCTGCCACTCTTTCGTTATCCCCGCGTCTATCGTGGCTTTGATCTCGTGAATGATAGTGAGGCGGCGAATAACTTTGAGACCGATCCTTTGGTACCGGCCTTTATCACGGCTCAGATGGCCCGTGAGATTTGGTATGCCTCACAAGAGGTGAGATCCCTTTCTTATTTCATTAAACGTCCCACTCTCTTCTTGGTTTCTGATCAGGATGTGGTGGTGGATCGAGAAGCGACTTTGTTGTTTTCTCGCGGCATCGACAAGCAATACGCTAAAGTCATAGAATACCAAAATGTGAAGCATGAATTGCTCCATGAAACGAATCGCCAACAAGTTTGGCGGGACATTGCGACCTGGCTGGAGGCCTTATGAAAACTTTACTCCTCGCTCTTATGGTCGTTATGACATCTTGTGCGGCCTATCGCTCGTTTAACCAGACGACGACAGGCAAAGTACGGTTTCCAGGAGGCGTGAAGGGCAACGAAGTTTGGGATGATTCCATGATGTTCCGTCGTGCCAGCTGGTATCACGGGATGACGTTGTACTACGATGCGCTGATTTACACCGCAGATGTGAAATCACCTTTCACTCGTTGGTTCTCGGATGCTGAAAAAGAGTATTTTCAAAAATGTGATAAGTTGCTCGTGACAGTCAACTACTCGGCCGATGCGACCAAGATCTCCCACGTGATGTTCCGCGAGCAGATGCGCGCTAATGGTTATGATGATGTGGTGATTAGTACATTTGCCGCCTCAGTGAAAACTCACCCCACGTTTCAGGCCTGGAACCTCCAGAACTACAAGATATTAGGCTACTGCAAGCGTCAGTCGGCCTTAGTGGGGACCAAGTCTCAGTTATGGGTCAGCTTCCCATCTTTTCCTGAACTGAAGATCAAGATTTAGTAGTCCTTTCAGGGCTTTACCCTCGCCAAGAGGGCGGACAAATCCGTTAAAGAATTCTGCTCAAAAGCCGATAGGAAACTGAGGTTTCTTATGTCCGATAAAAAATTCGAGCGCTTCGGGAAATACCTCATCCTTGATCATTTGGTCGATGGTGGGATGGCGAAGATCTGTCGCGCCCGCTATTTGGGCGAACAGTCCAATAAGATTATTGCTATCAAAATGGTTCAGCCGCAGTTCTCGCGCGATCCATCTTTCGTTCGCATGTTCCAAGACGAACTTTCTGTTACGTTTGGTTTGCAACACCCGAACGTCGCACAAACTTACGACTACGGTAAGGTTAACGATCAACTCTACACCGCGATGGAGTACGTTGATGGTGCCAACCTTAAGCAGTTCCTTGATCGTCTAAAAGAAAAGAACTACGTGTTCCCAGTAGAGATTTCAATCTACATCATATCACAAGTCTGTCAGGGCCTTCATTACTCGCATACATTCACTGACAAGCTCAGTGGTAAACCGTTACATATCGTTCACCGTGATATTTCTCCCCACAACATCATGCTTACCTATGATGGCGCGGTGAAGGTGATCGACTTCGGTATCGCCAAATCAAACGCAAGCTCTGAGGCGACTCAGGCCGGTACGATCAAAGGTAAGTTGTCTTACCTCGCTCCAGAATACTTGGATGGCATGGAGCTCGATGCTCGTTATGATGAGTTCGCTGTTGGTATCACGCTTTGGGAAATGCTTTGCTCACGCAAGATGTTCACGGCGGCCAATGACCTGGCAGTCTTGAAACAGATTCAGGCTTGTAAAATTGCTCCACCTTCAAGTATCAACCCGAACGTTCCAAAAGAGCTTGATGCCATCGTCATGAAAGCGCTCTCAAAAGACCGCTCGCAGCGCTATGAAGACATGGATAAGTTCAACCGTGCTTTGGTAAAATTCCTCTATGCCCAGTATCCAGACTTTAACCCGTCGGATTTGAGCTACTTCGCAAAAGAACTCTTTAAAGATGAGATCAAGCGCGACAAAGAGAAGTTCGTTGAATACGGCAAAATCGATGTACGCCCTTACATCGCGGACATGGAAAACAATGAGAACGGTCGCCCTTCGAACGTTCCATTCCCAACGCCAAGCGCTTCTTCAGCTGCTTCTGCAGCTGAACCAGAGCGCCAAGAACGTATCGAGCTTGATCTTGATATGGAACCGCAGGTCGTAAACCCAGGTGAAAAATCGGCGACGCTTGAACTTGCTACGGTGACTAAGCAAACGAGTACCCGCAAGGTTTCTCGTCAGCCAGTTCTGCGTACCAGCGCGAAGAGCGTAGAGGCGAAGACTGATACAGGCATTCGTGTGAAGACCAATGTCTCATCTGCGACGACCAGTAAGACCATCAGTAAAATCAAAAAAGACGCAGCGGCGAAAGAAGAAGCGGCCCAGGCCAGTGGCTTTAAGATCGTTTTGATCTTGGTCGCATCTTTGTGTGGTGTCGCTTATCTTCAGCCTGAGTTTGTAGAAGAGATGACGGGCATTAATCTTTACCGCATGATTCATGGTGACGGTGAACGTGAACGGAAAATCTCATCTGTGGATGAACCAGCAAAACAACCGAAGAAAGCCAAGCTTCCAAGTGCTCAAAGCGAAGGCAGAGGCGCATTGTCTTTGACCGGTGTTGATTTTGAGTCGGAAGTCTTTATTAACGGCAAAAAACAGAACTACGTCAGCGGTACACCTATTCGAGTTCCTCTTGATGAAGCCGTTACGGTTCTCGTTAAGAAGCCAGGCTACAAGAGCTTCATGAAAACGGTCACTTTGACTGAACAAGAGTCTTCAAAAATGCTCCAATTGCCTGAGGCCGTGCGCGCTGTGACAGGCGTATTGTCCTCATCGCTGAACTATGGTTCAGGATCAGTTTTGACCTTTGTGGTAGACGGAGAGAAGGTTGAGAAAACCATGCCGTTTAGCGAATTGGTCATCCCAGCGGGTACTTACGAAGCCACGGTTCGTAATCCAGTCTTGGGAACAGAGAAGAAAGTGAATTTCACCATCGAAGAGAACAAGATCCAGTTGCTGGAATAGTCTACTCTTCGGTCTTATCTTCCTCACCAAATCTCTTACTCTGTTTGAAGCGATTCACTTTTCGCATCGTCATCAGCTTGAGAATTTCAGCCGCCGTCTCTTCAAGGGCTTTCCCGGTGACATTGAAGACCGGCCAACGTTTGTTCTGAGCGAACAAGCTATTCGCCCATTCCACTTCATCGATCACCTTATTGAGATCCGCATACTCACCTCCTTCATCCACACCCAGACGAGTGAGACGATTCTTACGGATTTGATGGAGAGTTTCAGCGTCGATGGTGAGACAGAAAATCTTGCGCTGATCAATCTGGAAAAGTTTTTCAGGAAGAGGAAGACCTTTCACGATCGGCACGTTCACCACTTTCACTCCCTCTAGTGAGAGATACATAGAGAGTGGGGTCTTTGAGGTACGCGAAATACCCACCAAAACGGCATCGGCCGCTTCAAGGCTTTCCAAATTACGACCATCATCATGATTGAGGGTGAATTCAATAGCGGCGACACGCTTAAAATATTCATCGTTCACGGCATGGAGAAGTCCTGGCACATGACTAGGTTCGGCTTCAAAGAAGTTTGAGAATGCTGTCAAGAGTGGGCCCATAAGGTCCACGGCGCGCACATGCTCGCGACGGGTCAGTTCCGCAATATGCTGGCGCATTTCGAGGGACACCATGGTGTAAACAATCACATCGTGATGAATGGCGGCTTCTTGAAAAATGGCATCGATCTGTTCTTTCGTGCGTACATTTTTATAGCGAGTGAAAAAGATGTCTTTATCAGCGAACTGAGTCATCGCTGCGCGAGTGATGGCCGTGGCCGTCTCACCGGTACCGTCTGAAATGACGATGACTTTTAATTTGTTGGTAGGTGACATGGAACTACTCCCGACTAATGAAATCTTGCACACGGGCCATGAGGACATCTCCATCATAGCGCGGGTCAAAGCTTTCTTTCTGTTTTTTCTTAAACCACGTTCTTTGCGATTTCGCCAAGCGGCGCGTATTAATCACGATGCGCTCAATCAAGGCGCGCTTATCTTGTCCATAAACACCGTTCAGCCAATCGAGGATTTCTTTATACCCAATAGATTGGAGTGGCTTCTCGGTGCCGTTATAGCCATTTTGTAAAAGATGTTCGACTTCTTGGATGAGGCCCTGTTCAAGCATAAGTTCTGTACGTTTGACTAAGAGAGCGTGGTGCTCTTCTTTAGGTAAATCAAGATGCAGATGGAGTAAGTCCCAGTCGGGCGGCGCTACGGGGGAAAATGCATCCTTGGCCGAAGAGAAGGCCATGCCCGTGGCCCAGAAATGTTCCACTGCACGACGAACGCGGTAATGGTCATTGGCATGCAGACGGTGAAAGCTCTCGCGGTCATGTTTTTCTAAGACTTCTAAGAAAGGCGCGATGCCTTGCTCAGCAAAAAGAGCATCGGATTTACTTTCGATCTCTGGAGGTGTGGTGGGGGAGCGCCACATTCCTTCGACGAGGGCCTGCAGATAAAAACCTGAGCCACCCACCAATAGGACGAGTTTGTTGCGCTGATGAATACTGTCAATAACAGGAGCTGCGATAAGAGTGAAGTCGGCCGCATTGATCGGTTCGCGGATGCTGCGAATATCTACGAGGTGATGTGGAACGTTGTCTTGTTCAGCAACAGTGGGCTTGGCCGTTCCGATGGTGAGCTCTTTATAAAAAAGCAAAGAGTCGAAGTTCACCACTTCGGCATTAAATTTCTTAGCGATCTTAATGGCCCAGCTAGTTTTTCCTGTGGCCGTGGGGCCTGAAAGAATCACGATCTTCTTCATGACTATTTCCGATTAAATAGTGCAGGTGTGATTTCAAGCAAAACATTCAGCTTACGCCATTCTTCCAACGAGGTGCTGGCCCAGACTTCTTCCCACTTACTTTGTGCGACTTCGTGGTAATGGATTTCGGGGAACGTTGTTTTGCCTCCTAGGCCATGGAGCGCCAGAGGCATAAGAAGCATCAATGGGATTCCACGGCCCCAACTGGGAATCTCGCGCACCACGAAGAAATCTTTTTCTAGCTCGTCGACTTCAAAACCTTGCTCATTCAAGCTCTTAAGCTGCTCGCTTGAAAGAGTGATGTCGCGTAGAGGATGACTCACCAGCAAGGGTTCGCTTTCTGCTGTCACCTGACCCATCTTTTTGACCCAAACTGCGAGTAAGGCGCGACCATCAAGATACAAGGGATGAGTACTCTCAGGAGTTTGCCACAAGAAGTACGGGCCCTGGCTTTGGTAGAGAGTGAGTGAGCCCGTGGAGAGAGTGAGATCTTCTTGGGCACTAAAACGCTGCAAATGACCGGCATAACTTTGTGCTCTGTCGCGATCGAGATCTGTAGCGGTCGTGTTGACATGGGGAAGTGAAAACTCTTTGGCCACTTCTGTGACGGGTGCGCTCTTAGGTAAGGCCTCACGTAAAGTCGCCGTCACCAGTGAGAGGATTTCACCCATCTGATGAAATTTCACCAAGGTCTTGTTGGGATGCACATTCACATCTACCTGATCGCCAGGAACTTCCAGGAACACCATGGTGGCAGGAACCTCAGCGAGATTGGCCTTCTCCATCACTTGTTGAATCACTCGACCATAGGCCTTATCTAGTACCGGTCTGCCATTGACGGTGACATGCTCCAGGGGACCATCAGCACGTGAGCCGGAACTGAAAACATTGACGATGCGACAGCTGAGTCCTTGCCACTCTTTCACCATTTCATGGATACGCAGGCGCTCTTGAGCTTTCTCCGAGAAAAGTTGGCGGAGGCGAGAGACGTGGTCGGTTGTGGCCGAATAAAACAGGCGCTCTTCATCATCCCAGAGAATGGAAAACCCAACTTTGGGCCAGGCGAGTACAAAAGAGTAGAAGAAGCGTTTAAGCCAGTTTTTTTCGGATGTCGGTGATTGCAAAAATTTTAAACGAACAGGCGTATTGAAAAACAGGTCTTGGATGGTCATCACTGTGCCATGAGCGCGACCAGATTTTTCAGCGGTATGAAGCGGTTCTTGTTTGCCACCTTCAAAACGCAGAACACCACCTGTCGGTTCATCTTGCGTCCATGAAACACATTCCATGCGCGAGACACTGGCAATAGATGGCAAGGCTTCACCACGGAAACCAAAAGTGGAGAGTCGATAAAGATCTTCAAAGGCATCAATCTTAGAAGTCGCATGACGGCCGAAAGCGAGGGGTATTTGCTCGCGTGTAATGCCATGACCATTGTCGCTCACGCGCAGAAGAGTGAGGCCGTTGTCACGAATCTCGATATCAACTTGCGTGGCACCAGCATCCAGTGCATTTTCGATGAGTTCTTTGAGAACGTTAGCGGAACGCTCAATAACCTCGCCGGCCTTGATTTGGTCGATGAGGTGTTCTGGAAGTAAGCGAATGGTCTTTGGCTTAGCGAGCGAGCTCACGCTTTATAGAAGTTGACCTGGTTACGGCCGCCTTCCTTAGACTT
>JBEIPE010000374.1:0-2483 GCA_040377215.1 Halobacteriovoraceae bacterium | reverse complement strand
TCTGGCCGATGGTCTTGAGGCCGTGATCGCGGCGATTTACCAAGACGCTGGTCTTGCGGCCGTGAAGAGTGCCTGGGCCCGCTGGCAGAAAGAAATGAATATCGATCTGCTTGATCCACGGAACCTCGAAGACTTCGATGCGAAATCAAAATTGCAAGAGTACTGCATGAAATCTTGGCAGGAGCTGCCTAGTTACGAATTTCAAGAGGCACGCACGCCCTCCAGCCTCGCGTTTCAAGTGACGTTGAATGTGCATGGCCGCCCACTACTATCGACCCAAAATACTTCTAAGAAAAAAGCCGAACTGTGGCTTGCTAAGACCTGTCTGCAAAACCATCTTCACCTCACCCTAGGATAAAGAATGTTACTCGAGACGCAACACCCGCATAACAAACAACTCACTGCTGCTGTATTGGGCAAACCCAATGCGGGTAAGTCGACGCTGATCAATCACTTGATCGGTTTTGACCTCGCGATCGTGTCGGACAAACCGCAGACCACGCGCAATCAATTCCAGTGTATCTTCACGATTGATCGCACGGAGATCGTGCTCGTCGACACTCCGGGAATTCATAAGTCAGCTCAAGAGTTAAACAAGCGCATGAACAACCAAGCTCAGATGGGTGCTGAGGGTGTTGATTTGAACCTGGTCTTGCTCGATATGGCAGATAAGCCAGAACAGGCGTTCCAAGATTTGCTCAATTCAATCGAGTGGCAACTTGGCCCAACTTGGATTCTCTTCACGAAAGTTGATTTAAATTTCAACGTCGACACAAAAGCCGTCTATGAGAAATGCAAAGCATTGTGCCCGAACGTGCAGAAGCATTTCGTGATCAGCGCGAAAGACGGTACGAATATCCACGAACTCACCGGCGCGTTGGTGGATGCGGCCATTCCAGGCCCCCACTTGTTCCCTGATGGTTCGGCCTCTAATAAGAACGAGCGCTTCTTTGTAACCGAATATATCCGCGAGCAGGCCTTCCGCATTTTGAAAGAAGAATTGCCCTATGAACTCGCCGTCGTGGTGGATGAGTACAAAGACATGAAAGAGCGCGAGGAAGATGGCGTTTTGAGTGCTCACGTCTCAGCTTCAATCCTTGTAAACCGTCCGTCTCAGCGTGCCATCGTTGTTGGCCGCGGCGGTAGCGTCATTAAAGATATCGGAACGCACGCTCGTCGCAAGATCGAAGCGATGGTAGGCGGTAAAGTGCATTTGAACCTGCACGTGAAAGTATCACCGAAATGGTTCAGTAATAATTGGGTGCTCGATGAACTCGGGTTGCCGCGCTCACAAACCAGTGCGCGTGTTTGGAGGTCTAAGTGAAACGTTCAGCAGTTGTATCCATTATTGGTCGCCCCAACGTAGGGAAGTCGACCATTTTTAACCGTCTGATGCGTCAGGCGCGTCTTGCCATGACCCATGACCAGCCCGGCGTCACTCGTGACCGCCACTACGGCATCATGGATCTCCAAGAAGGCGAAGGCGATGACCGCGAAATCATCTTGGTTGATACCGGTGGTTTCTATCCTCAGAAGATCGAGATCGATCCGAAGAAGAAAAACAATATTGATCCCTTCTTCAACATCATGGCCGACCATGCGCGCTTAGCAATTGAAGAAAGCGACTTGGTTTTGTTTGTGGTCGACGTGCGTGAAGGCCTAAGCCCTTACGATGAAGGCATTCGTGAATTCATCCGCATCCAGCAGAAACCAGTCTGGATTCTCGTCAATAAATTCGACACCGAGAAGCAAGCGGGAGACGAAGTCGATTTCTACCGCCTCGACGTTGATGCAGACGACTTGCTGTTGATCTCAGGTGAGCACAATCGTGGATTGAATGATCTTCGTTTACGTCTGTGGAACTTTGCCGCCAAATTCGACAAAGTCGGCGCGGAAGACCCAGAAATTCTCCAACGTGGCGTAAAGCCCGCGCATGACGTGGTGGCGTCTGTCGCCATCATCGGCGCACCGAACGCTGGTAAATCAACGCTCTTGAATGCTCTCGTGGGCGCTCAACGTGCACTCGTGAGCGAGATCGCGGGTACCACGGTTGATCCGATTGAAGGCTATATTGATTTGTTCTTCGGGGAGGAAGCGGAAACGCTCAAGACTCAAGAGAACCAATTCCGCAAAGACGATGAAGAACTCTACGAAGAAATGAAAGCTCAGGCCCTGCAGGGTGTGAACATCGAGATCGATCCCGATGCTGATGAACTCGATGAACGAGTTTATATTGAGTACGGACAGATGGCCCCAGAGCTCGGTTTGATTCCTGATAAGACTGAAGACAGCAACACGACATTCGAATCAGATGCCGCCATCGCGGATTTCGATTTGGGTGAGTACTTCAATGATGCCGCTATCGAAGCGGCCCTTGATTCCGGTGTTTCGGCGCAAGCCGACGTGGAGCTGGAAGAGGCCCGTCGCGGAACGACCGATGGTTTCCGTTCGATTAAGCTGGTGGATACCGCTGGTATTCGCCG
>JBEIPE010000197.1:0-5770 GCA_040377215.1 Halobacteriovoraceae bacterium | reverse complement strand
CACCGGAATAAATCCAGCAGTGGCCGTGCCCCAGTCTCCGACCTGCGCTCCACGAAGTGGCTTAATCCACTCATCCAGCGTCTGGCGCACATCTTGTGGATGTTGTGAGTCGATCACAAACATCAATCGATGGGCCTGGTTTTGACGTAACAAACGTGGATTCATGGAAATTGTTTTTTCGTCTCATCAATCAATGAATAGCCATTCACGTAGTGTCCGTGGATCTTGACTCCCCAGTGCAAGTGCGGCCCACTTGAGCGGCCGGTATTACCTGAGAGCGCTACGATATCTCCACCATTCACAATTTGGCCGGCCTGGGTTTTCACTTCAGAGAGATGACCGTAAACCGTAAAAATATCCATACCGTGATCGATGATGACCGTACCGCCGGTATAGAACAAATCTCCTGCGAACAACACGCGCCCGCGATTGACCGCAGGAATCGGCACGCCGATGGCCGCTCGGTAGTCTGTCCCTAAGTGCTGGCTCTTGTGCGCATTATTGTAAACACGGCGATTGCCGTAAATGCTGGTGATGTGCGAATCCAGTGGGGCCTTGAAGGCCTGATTAAAATAGGGCACCGCCGCTGATTGAGTGTAAAGACCCGCGAGCATGCGTTGTTCTTTCTGGGCACGCTTAAGATCTTTCTTAGAAAGCTTCACGGTGCGGAAATCAACTTTGAGTTTTTCTTCTTTATACTTAAAAGACTTCACGACGAAATGAACCACCGGGATTTCTTTTTTATCTTTCAGCACCAACCGACAGGTGTAGGGCTTCAAGTCTGAGAAATAAGTCTCGGCGATGTAAGCAAAACGACGGCCAGCTCCCAACGGAGCGTGTTTAAGGCGTTGGTCTTTGCACCAGAGTTCCGCGTCTTCTTGACCTGCCTCAACATTAAAACTCACCCACCGGACAAAGCCCGGCTGGGTTTCTACCGTGATAATTTCATTCAGAGGTGGTGGGGCAATCACGGGCCCAGATTTCTTCTCGGATGCACAGGCCTGAAATGAAATCAGAAGAAGAAGGAAGTATTTCATGAACGATCCTTTTTTTGCGCCAGACCTTTGCCGTCATGAAACGCCAGCGTAACACTTGCGCCAGCTGCTAACTGATCCCAAGTTTTCTGTGAACTCACAATGCCTTCGGGCCCTTCCACAATGCCATAACCACGAGAGAGCACCGCTCTTGGGTTCATGGAATCAACTTGTGCCTGTGCACGCTCAAGACGCGTACGCAAACTTTGCAGTGATGTTTTAAGACTGCCTTCTAAACGCCGAAAGAGATCATCCACCTCAAGTCCGTACTCATTCAGTGGAAGATAACGATGCGCCTTCATGACGGGATTCATGTTCTCTAAGCGGGCACGCTGCTCTTGCAGACGTGAAAGCACGATGCCGATCAGATGACGAGGGTGATAACGAGTAAGGAGATTTTGTAATTCGGCTTGCTGGTGGCGCAGATGCGAGAGCAAACGGCGATGGGCCTCTTGTAGACGACGGAGAACTTCCGTTTGCGGTTGAGTCAGCACCTCCGCTGCGGCCGTGGGGGTTTCACAGCGAACATCGGCCACATAATCACTGAGCGTCCAATCCACTTCATGCCCAACGGCGCTGATGACGGGAATGGGACAATCGGCCATGCGACGGATGAGTTGCTCGTCGTTGAAGCACCACAAATCTTCGGGGCTGCCTCCCCCACGGGCGAAGACGACCACATCAAAGTTGGCAACCTTCACAACTTTTTCCAACGCTTTAATAAGTGAAGCCGGGGCTTTTTCACCTTGGACAAGGGCGGGAATCAGAACAATTTCAAATCCAAGCCCGCGGCGTGAATAGACGTTCAAAAAATCATGTAAGGCCGCCCCACCTGGGGCCGTGATTAAAGCGATACGTTTGGGGAACGCTGGCAGAGAGCGTTTTTTCTCAGGATCAAACAGTCCCTCGCCTTGCAATTTTTTCTTGAGTGCTTCGAAGCGCAGCTTCCATAGGCCTTCACCGGCCGGCATCACGCGCTTAGCGAGAATCTGAAATGAGCCACGTTTTTGATAAACAGAAAGCGGGCCATAAACTAGGACGCGATCGCCTTCTTTAATATTTTTAAACCCTGGATGGCGCATGAGATCCTGGCGAAAAAAAGCGCAGGAAATTGAGGCGTCTTCATCCATCAAATTAAAATAGCAATGACCGCTATGAGCGTGAGAAATGCCGCTGATCTCCCCTTCCACCATCACTTCATTGAAAGTGTCTTCCAACGTGTGTTTGATGTGGGCCACTAGCTCAGAAACGCTAGCGGCCTTTTGGCCGGGGGCCAACATTTAGAGACGTACCTTTTGCGTTAAGAAGCGCATGCCTTTCAAGAGTGATGCCGCTTGCTGAACTTGGTAATCCTCCGAGGCCTTGTAAACGCGGAAGATATCGTCTTCTTCGTTTTCTTTCTTCGGATTCTTGGCTTCTCTAGTGCGTCTCTCGATAATCTCGTTGCGCTTCACACGATCCAAGCGCTCCATCTCTTCGCGCGCTTTTTTCTCTTCAGGCGTTTCGACTGTGGCGGCTAAGTGGTTGCGTAGATCGCGTTCACGGACATTGCGATCAATGCGTTTGGCACGCTCGTAGCCCTGAGGATCAAGATCTTCAATCATGATATCCGGAGCGATACCAATCCCCTGAATACGACGGCCTTTCGGCGTGAGGTACTGAGCGATGGTGAGCTTCACGCCTGTGCCGCCGTCCAGTTGAGCGACCGTTTGCACAGAGCCTTTACCGAATGACTGCTGTCCAACCACCGGTCCGCGCTGATGATCTTGGATGGCGCCGGCGACGATCTCAGAAGCTGAAGCCGATGAGCCGTTAATCAAAACCGCTAGGGGCGTTTCGAGATCTTTGAAACCTTGTTTTTTTACGTAACGAATATCTTTGTTTTGTGGATCACGGGCCTCCGTTGAAACCACGATGCCCTCTTTCAAGAAGATCGAAGAGACGTCCACGGCCTGATCCAAGAGACCCCCTGGATTCGAGCGCAGATCGAGCACGATCCCCGCGAGACCTTCTTTGCCCGCTTCTTTCTTAAGTTTCGCCAGGGATTCTTCTACGGCTTGGGCCGCACGCTTTTGAAACTGAGTAAGACGGATGTAGGCCACATTGCCTTGGATCATCTCAGCTTTCACAGGATTGACCTTGATGATCTCGCGCTTAAGCTTGAACACTTTCAAACCGTCGACGCCTTCACGAGCAATACCCAGTTGAATGGATTCACCATTTTTTCCGCGCATACGTTCAATGGCCTGATCAAGATTCAAGCCGAGGATAGACTCATTGTTGATTTCTGTAATGCGGTCACGTGGGCGGATGCCAGCGCGGAAAGCCGGGCTGTCTTCGATAGGTGTGATCACCACGATGGCACCGTCACGCATGGTCACTTCAAGCCCTAAGCCGCCGAACTCACCTGCGGTGTCGTTCTGCATTTTTTGGAAATAGTCTTTGTTCAGGAATGAGGTATGGGGATCAAGCGTCTCCATCATGCCCTTAAGAGCACCCTCAATCAGTTTCTCCGTATCGACCGTGCGGTAGTACTGATTCTCGATGAGATAAAGCACCTTATTAAACAACTCGAGCTGCTCAAAGCGTGAGCGATGGGCCGCAGTTGTAGGCTTAGCTTTTTCATCAGCTGCATGAAGTGGAGTGATAAGGATGAGGGCGAGAATAAGGAAACGAAGTGACATGAGGAACTCCCGATACGGTGTCCTCAGATTTTACTCGTGGCCCTCTGATCCATCCAGTGAATTGTCTTTTGCGCGACGTTCTTTTTACGTACTTCAAAGTAGAGTGATTCAGCACTTGAATCCGTGTGACCGAGTGTATCACCCGCCTTCACATTCGCATTCTTCTCCAGGCTCGACGTAAAGCGCCCGAGCATAACGCTGCGGATGTCGTCACCGTGATCAATCATCAAGACTTTGCCGTAAGAAGCCAGATCACCGTTGTAAATCACTCGTCCTGCGCGCGGAGCATGCAAAGGCTGTAGTTTACCAAATTTATACGTCACACCCTTCTCGGAAGGAAGAACTTCGGCCCAGCTCTCGAGTGGAGAACCAAACTTAAGCTCTGCCGGGATATTGAGACCCAAAGACTCTTCCTTACGCACCGTTTTGATGCGTGTGGTGATTTTTTGTTTCTGCAGATCCGTTTCAAGGCGCTGCCTCTCATCGAGTTTTGCCAAGTAGATCTCGGTCATCTGCTTCTTCTTGGTATCCAAGTCTGCACTTAGTTTGAGGAGCTCTTGCTCATCTCGACGAAGTAATGCGAGACGCTCTTGAAACTCCCCTACGATCTTTTCCAAGGCCTGGGTTTCTTGAAGGGCGGCCTGAGCCTTTGAGCGATTCTCGATGGTCAACGCGTGGTAAGCAGCATCAGGCACCACTTCATCTTCCACGAGAGACAGTGCATGAGAGCGCAGAATCGCCGCCATCTCTTGCTCGCGCTTAAGCGCATCAGCGCGCACACTGGCAAGACGCTGCTGATACGTGGTCACATCCGTTTCTAGCAAGCGGATCTTCTCAACCGCCGTGATGTACTTGTCGTTATGTTGACCGAGAGTCTTCTCGAGAGCATTCAAACGGGCGCCCAATTGCATGATGGCGCCACGACTTTGCGCGACTTGTCCTGGCGTCGCTGCGTTCGCGATCGAGATTCCGAGGAAAACTAAAAAGAACAGAATTGCAAAAATAGGATGAGATCCAAGGAGACGACGAGGAAGACCCGAGGCGTACGAAAAGTACGTCGCAGGGTCTGACGATGTCGTCGACGTAGGAGATCGCCTATTTTTTAATTCTGAGAGCGCCATTTGACCTCTCGCATAGTCGCAGCCCATGGAATTGAGAAGCACGCGACACAAAGAGCAAGCCCGATAATGTCCGGCCCTTGTAGAACGATTGAACTTAACACCGCCACCAATGCCATCGCCGCAAGACCTGTGGCCGTGGTCTTAGCACGAACCAAAGTGCGACGCTGATAGCGCTCGACGATCCAAGCACGACGGCTGAAGTGAGGGAAGCAAAGAGCGAAGGCCAGCGCCCAGATGAACGCAGCGGGCACTAAGGCGCCGGCGTAACCAAAACGCGCGAGGTAACGGAACAAGGGATGAGTTTGGAACAGGCCGCCGACTTTCGGAGTGCGAACACCCGATGTCGTCACGTGCTCAGCACCGTGACTCTGCTCAAGACCATTTACGAGAGCTTGGCCCTCGTTCATCATCTTGGCATTTTTTAAAATTACGCGCACACCAAACGATGCCACGTCAGAACTCTTCGTTGTGTAATCGGTGCCCATCTGCGCGATCAAGCGACCAAGCACTCCACCGGTTTCAGCCGGATTGAGCATTTGTACTTCAGCGACTTCTGGACGGTTGCGAATTTCTTCCATCACGTCCGCTTGCGCGACGGTATTATCAAACAGGGCCGTGAAATACGGACGCGCCCACGCATCCGGAGCGAGCGCGGTCAGACCGGCATCAACCGTTGGACGAAACGCACAGACGACGGCAAGTGTGAGAGACGCGAGCATGAAAAAAGCTCCGCGACCTTTCAGGTCCCACAGTGTGGCGAAAAATTCTTTTAGATAAAACATGCTTGCCCCGCGTACATCAGGCGGCCGCCATCAAGATGCGCGACCTTGCCTGGGAACTGCTTCACCATCTCGCGATTGTGAGTGGCCCACACGATGGTGAGACCTTTGCGTTGGTTGTAGTGATTGAGAAGTTCAAAAAGACGGAAGCT
>JBEIPE010000083.1:0-10037 GCA_040377215.1 Halobacteriovoraceae bacterium | reverse complement strand
GAGGATATTGCAAAGTGTCCTGGTATCCAGTGAAATGATAAAACACATTTCCATTCTTCACGTTGGGATTACCAATCACAAGCGGAGCACCTAGGACAAACAGGATCACCGCCTTCAGTTGAACTTTTGTCAAATCCATCATGCAGCAACGTAACAACAGATAAATGAAAAACGGAATGGCCGGCATCACATACCGAGGAAGACAGACCTTTACGCCGGAGAAAATGACGAAGTAGCTCGCGACTAAAATGATAGCAAACACATCCAAAGGAACCACTTTGATGTTGCGCCACTTAAAGACCAAGCAGCCTAAGGCCAGTAAAACCAACGGCAGTAGACGGTAGGTGGCAAAAATCACGCTGACGATATTTCTGTAACGAAGATCCAAAGAGGCCAACAGATCAAGATGCCCTTCCAGAATCGTCAGATGATTCAGGGGTGTCCCCGCGCGGACCATGTTGCGCACGAGATGAAGGCTCAGGCCAAACAGCGGCGAGAAGGCCACGAGCACTGAAACAATGCTCAACTTTCTATCGCGCCAGTAGATAAAACTCAAGGCCGCAGGAATTAGGGCAAGTGCTGGCTCACGTGTCAGCCCTGCGAGAAACCCCACAGCGGCCATCACCCACCATTTTTTAGGATGGGCACTGAGCAGATAAAGATAGAGCGCAAAGAGAAAGAAGAGTTGCGGGTCGCCCACGTATTGAACGGCGTACACCTGCACCAGCGGAGTCAGCACAAACAGACCCACGGCCAGCATGGCGATGTTGAGGCTCTGGCGACTGATGACGAGAAAGAACAACGCAAGGCCGGCCGTAAAATAAATAAAACTCAGGCTTCTTATGACTAAGATCGAATCACCGAAAATCGCCATCCAGGGAATGTAGAGCAGATGCAAACCAGGTGGCCGATCAAACACCGTGACGGGCCCGGTGAAATGATAGAGCGGATCGCGCAGCAGATTGAAGAGCTGAGAGAAGTAAATCTTAGGCTCATCCCAGAAGGCCGGGAGCTGAAAGCGGCCCCAACAAACGAACAGCATAAAAACAAAGATCGCCCCCAGGACAATCAGGGTGCGCTTCGTTTCGAGCAAAGGTGCTGAGGTGGTTTTCAAGTTGAGACTTCCCCTAGGAAAAGTCTATTCGCAGAGCTTGTGTTATGCCAGCGCTTTCAGGTGGCCCTTCACCGCCACTTTTCTCTATAAAGACCGGCACTATCATATTTACTGGCCTGCAGCTGCGTATTGAACAATCGATTACGTGGGTCTTGCCCAACTCCCGCCAGGTAGGCCCAGTTGCCCCAATTGCTACAGGCATCGTAATCAATGAGCTGCTCTTCAAAGTAGCTCGCTCCCCACTGCCAAGGGACCTGCAATGTTTTGGCGAGGTAGCTCGCCACATTCTGTCGTCCGCGATTGGACATCCAGCCGGTACGATTGAGCTCGTTCATATTCGCATCGACGAAGTCATCACCGGTGGTAGCTGAGCACCACAACTTAAACCGTTCTTTCTGCTGCTCAAGTGACAGCTCCGATGTCGTTTTTTCTGTGAAGAGCCTCGACCCTTTCTTTTGCGCCACCAAACGAAAGTAGTCGCGCCATAGGAGCTCGAAATAGAGCCAGTAGGTTGACTCATTCGCCCCGCGCTCTTCTTCGTAGAGTTTGATCTGACGATAAATTTCGCGCGGAGAGAGAGCACCGATGGAAAGCCAGGGAGAAAGTTTGCTGGAGTCGTTCCAGTCCAGCATGCCGTCACGCGTTTCTTTATAGACCTTCAAGCGATCCAGTTGCCAAAAATAGTCTTGCATGCGCGCCAGACCCGCCTTTTCACCAGGACGAATTTGCGGATGCAGATCAGCTTCATCGCCGCTTTGAAACTCCATGACAGACTTGAGCTCCCAAGAAGGCGGAAGCTTCTTAGGCGCAGAGATAGTGGCAGGAACATTGACCTGGGCTTCGACGATTTTTCGATAGTTCGTAAATACTTCGGGAAGATTTTGTATCGCAAACGGTAGCCCAGCGTCCGGCAATAAACTATTTTGTTGAAAGGCCTTAAGCTCTGCTTTTGTGTTCAGTCGCAACGCTTTTTCTTCTCGCTGCTCCTCCGTGGTCACGGCCTTCGTGAAGAACACCCGCTCGACGTTGTTCTGCTGGATGAAATCGGCCAGGTCACTCTCGATGAGAAGAAGCCTCCCGCCAAGCGCGGAAACATCATGAGCGAATGATTGCAATGATTGAAGGATGAACGAGCGGCGCTTAGCCCCGGCCCGTAGAAATGACTTCGTGGGAGTCCAGACAAGCACTCCTTCGAGGGAGTGCTCCGCAAACTGTGAAAGACTCATATTATCATGGAGACGAAGGTCGTCTCTTAGCCAGTGAATGGAGCGCATGTTTTATCTTAGCAGCCGAAGAGGCCCCGTCCAAGTTAGACAGTGAAACGGTTTTTCATCATGTAAAGATGGGCGACAAACAAAGCAAGGTAGGTACCGAAATACAGCACGTGCACGATACGATTCGGCATCCACGAACCAGTGGCCCCGAGGGCCAGCGGCAAGATGACACTTACAACCAGAACGAAGGCCAGTTTCTGCCAGAAAAGTAGCTGTTGATTCATGATAAAAAGAATAGAGCTAAGTAAAAGCACTGGCCCAACGACCACAGGGACAAAAAGAAAGGGCATGATCATGCCAAGTGAGTTTGCTCCTTGAGCCGAGGTCCCACCCGTACTCGCTATCTTCCAGTATTCTTTGACCGTTCCTGTGACTGTCAAACCAGGAAAAACAAAATACCAGAAGTAACAAACCACATAGAGGATGCTCCAGCGCCCAGAGCCGAGTAAAAAGCTTGAAACGTTACTCATGCTTTTATTCTACTTGCATGAACGCGTTTTCGACCAACTATAATTGTTGAATAAAATGGAGCGTCGAATTCACAACGGTTAAAGCTCCTGGCGTCCCAAGGATGATGTCTAAATGTCCGGTGTCCTTAAGAATCACGTGCTCCACCCCACGCTTACGCGCCAAAGGGATTTGTTGCTGAAGTAAGGCCAGGACATCCTCATCGGCACTGATCATAAATGTCGGAATCGTCGTTTTGTAATAATGAGTGCCCGCACGCATTTGGCTAATCGACTTGTAGTTCACACCGCTCGAAGACTTGTAACCCTCTTGGCGCATCTGCGCGATACTTTCACTTAAGGCACGAGGGACATCTGAAACTCCGAATTCCAGCATTCCCACGTACTCATCGATCGTCATGTTCTGTAAATTCACAAGTCCTTGAAGCAGTGGATTGGAGCGCAAGGCCCAGTAGCCTGAACGGTGACGGAGACGATCAAAAGGAAGAGCTATGCTGTCCGAGCGATCGCCGTTGATGCCGATCAAATTCAGCCAATACTCGAAGTAATCAAGACCAGGGTACTCTTTGAAGTCGAGGGAGTTGGGTGCTGAGATGGGAATGTAAGCCGCGACTTTACTCTCATAGCCTTTGGCTTTAGTGGGCGACACCACAACATTTTGATCCTTGTCGTAGCTCACTCCAGCGAAAGCAAGGTTGGCCATCATGCCCCCCATGGAGTGTGATTGATAAATCACCTTTTGTTTTCCGCTCAAATCAAAAACGAAATCAATGACCGTCGGCACATCAATGGTAGCGAGATGATGAAAGCTGTAGCGCTCATCACGTGTATCAAAATGCTCGTTAAGCACCACCGAGCGATGTTCACCCTGCCCATGTCCGCGCCAGTTAACGATAAAAACACGTAGACCTGCGAGGCGGTAGTGATCAGCGATGAGGTGCCAACCGTTCCAGTTATTCGTGTAGCCATGCATGAGCACGATCGGGCGAGCCGTTTTCATGGCGCGAGCACCCGGCCCCAAAAGCTCGAGTACTTTAAGACCCACGTTGTCGCTGGTCTTTAAGGTGTGAATGCGATGATTTTTGAAAAGAATTTGTGGAGTGGCAAAACTCAAACTACTTAGAAGCAACAAAGCGATCAAAGACATGAAAAGCCCTCGCCGTTAACTTTAATTTGGTGCCCAGGAAAGGACTTGAACCTTCACGCCTCGCGGCTCACGACCCTGAATCGTGCGTGTCTACCAATTTCACCACCTGGGCAGGAACCTGATATTAAGGGAGTAGCTGAGTCTCTGGCAATGACCCTTTTTGCCTCTTCTAAAATCCCTCACGACACTCTCTGTTAGGCCTTAAAATTGACCCATGTCTCCCCTCAAGATTATCGCCCTTTGCCTGCTTCTTCCCACCTCATCCTGGGGCGCTACCCTGCTCTCTACCCTAACGAAGTCGGGCGAGGACCTGACCATCAGCAAAAACCAAACGGTCATCATTGATCAATCGGTCGATATCGGAAATTTGCAAATTGACGGCACTCTCCTGTGCGATGAAAAGCTTCCCTTCGCAGAAATTAAAACCACCAGCATTCATATCAATGGCCAGCTGCTATGCGGATCGAAAGAAAAACCTTTCGGCCAGAAGTTGGTGATCTCGCTTAAAGATTCTACGAATAAGCACTGCGCTTACCGTGGTCTGAATGTAAATGCTGGCGGAAATCTCACCCTTATCGGTCAGAAAGCCAAAACGGCATGGACGCGTATTTCCCAACATGCGCGCCCAGGGCAACATTTCGTCCAGGTCCATCATGCGGCCATCTCGTCCTGGCAACCCGGTGATCAAGTCATCCTCGGCTCTACTTCGTTTGATCCAACGGAGGCTGAGCAACTCACCATCACCAAAGTGGATATCAAAAATAAAAAAGTTTATGTCAAAGAGAAGCTCGCTCATTTCCATTGGGGCAAACAACAAACACTCACCGGCAAAATCAACGGGAAAGTCACTTTGGATGAGAGAGCTGAGATCGCGAACCTCACCCGCAATATTGTGATTCGGACCGACGGCAAGGCAGTTGATGGTCAGGGTGGCCACACCAT
The DNA here is from genome assembly GCA_040377215.1 of Halobacteriovoraceae bacterium. Classification (GTDB taxonomy): domain Bacteria; phylum Bdellovibrionota; class Bacteriovoracia; order Bacteriovoracales; family Bacteriovoracaceae; genus UBA6144. The sequence continues at coordinate 5,093 of JBEIPE010000083.1, read as the reverse complement.
GGTGATGAAAGGTGGTAAGGCCTTTATCGATAGTGTTGAGTTTTCTGACCTCGGCCAAGCAGGGCAAATCGCTCGTTACCCTTTTCATTGGCATATGGCCGGTGATGTCACAGGCCAGTACATTAAAAACTCCAGCGTCCACAGCAGTCACCAGCGCTGCATCGTGGTTCACGAAACTGACAACGCCTTGATCGAGAATAATGTTTGCTACAATTTCAAAGGGCACGGATTTTTTCTTGAAACCGGCAATGAAGTCGGCAATCAATTCATCTCGAATCTGGGCATGAGCGCGAAATTCCCTGATGCGAATAAGACACTGCTCGCTTCCGAAAGCCCATCACGAGAGCTGGGCGGCACCAATCCTATCCGCTTCGCTGCTGTCGCCACTTTTTGGATCTCGAATCCTCGCAACACACTCATCAACAATGTGGCTTCGGGTTCTGTCGGTTCTGGCTTCTGGATGTCCTACGCCAAAAAAGTTCGGCGCTTTAATGAGAAGACCCATCGATATGACGGTGAGGTTCTAGCGACACCTAATAAGGAAAATCACTCCCCCTACATTAACAACGTGGCCCACACCACTTTGGTGGGCCATACCTGGGATGGCACTCCGGTGCTGGATGAGAAAGACACTCCCCGTGGCGAACTTATCAATCCACTGAACCCCATGGATCGCCGGGTTCATCTTCGCCATTACTCGCCGAAAGAAACACCTACTTTCAAAAAAGTGATCGCTTGGAAAAATCGCAACACCGGAATTTATTTTAGAGGTGACACGGCTTTCTTTGAGGAAAGTCTCGTGGCGGATAATGGCTGGTCATGGTTTTTGGCCAACAACCAAGTGATCAAAAATTCAGTCGCCATCGGCAGAACTCAAAATCGTGCTACAAATGGTTGGAACAAAAAACAGGCCGGCATTGTTCTCTACGACGGGCCTTTTGAACTTCACTCCGTTGATTTCCTCGCCTTCCAGCATGAAAGTGTTGTGCCGATGCTGGGGATTGGTGGGATAGATAAATTAAGTAACATTGCTAAGAATATCAGTTTTTCTCCAGAGCCTAGCCACAAGCTCTTTGTGTACGATCAGCTTCATCAAAAAGATGAATGGATCGATACGACCACCACGCAACATCTGATTGATGTGGATGGAAGCCTGACAGGACTCAAGGGCGCTCATATCATCTCGGCCATGGTGGCCGATGCTCGCTGTAAGACGAACAAACATTTTTCGGGCTTTAAGATTTGCCCTCCGAGTGCTGAGAGTGTAATTCTACAAATGCAGACGAGTACCAATAAAACAAAAATTCCTTTCGTGGTGACACGAGGAAGCGACGTCCTGTCTCTGCCTGAAAACAAGTGGCATCTCCTACAAACACCGCCAGATGTTTATTACCAAAATAAGATTCGACTTTTACAAGACAGCGCCTACACCCTCTCCATGAAGCATGACTTTCGCTTATTGCCTGGAGAAACTCTCTCTTTGCGAGTGAATGCAGATCACTTTCAATTATCTCCCCTCGTGAAGCTTCGTCAGTTTGGTCATTGTTCTTTCATGCATAAAAAGAAATTTGCCACACTGGCCGAGCTCAAGAATTCAACAGAAGCCGGTTATATGCGTGACGGTGTTGATCTGTGGTTTAAGCTCAGCTCAGATCAAACCTTGGCGAGTACCGGCCGTGGCCCTGCCAGTCTTTCCCAAGAACATGATTCTGACTGGCAAGAACTCAGCTGCGAAGACTGAGATATTAACGACTTTTCGCCGCATCATTTCATGATATCTTTTGTCAGTTAACAGGCTCACGCGAGTTGGCCAGACTGGTCCTACAACACAAAGGACCCATCTATGAAAAGCCTCATGAGTGCTCTCCTTCTCACCACGGCCCTTGCTGGCTGCAATGACAACTCTAGCTCAGACAATAAAACTCGTGATCGTAATCCAGTCAATTGTGGTGGTGAGACGAAAAGCGCGGCCTGCCTCCCTCGCCTGCACTGGACCCTTCAAACAAATCTTCGCCCGTTGGATTTCAAAGCGACGGTGGCCGTTAATGGCCTCGTCATCCTAGATGAGTGCAAGGGCATCCACTTGCGCATGGTCCATGTTCCTGATCATCGCCGCTCAGTGCTGATTGAAAACTGGGACTACGCAAGTGATGACAGTCGCATCCACGTTAAGATTGAAGGCTGGGATGAGACGTGTACAGTGAGCTCTGAATTTTATGACAACGCAGACACGCCCTTTCAAGTCATCCGCGAAGAAGGTCAACAAGGCCGCGTGGTGCTGGACCTCGATCGTTAATTAACGATTCGCGCCCTCGAGTACCCAAGCACGCAAGAACGCGACCGCTTCACGACTACGGTTGGTCAGTGGGTAACTCGGAGGCATCGTGCCCTTCTCCACTGACTGCAACAGACGGCTTTCTTCCAGTGAATTCAAATCCACATACTCTAGTGTCGCTGTGTAATCATCCAGCTGAGGTTTGTAAGCATCTGGACCAAAGTGGCAAGAAGCACAGTGGTTTTTGAAAACGTTGTCTTTCACGTTCTTGAAGTTTTTCTCCAAGCTATTGTAGTCGACCGCACGCACCTGAATCATGGTTTCGACGACCGGTTGGCATGAACGATATTCCAGGCCTTCCGCAGGTTCACGCTCAGAGACCACCACCGCGTGAGTACAGGCGGCCAACAAACAAATCATAACAGTGAGTCTTAAAATAAACATTAGAGGCTCCCTGCGCGAATGCGGTAGATGCGGCCATTATCACTGCTGACATAAACCAAACCATCCGGTCCTTGCTTCACATCACGGATGCGCTCGTTCAACCCCATCAGCAGACGATCTTCGCAAGCGGTGGCGACATCTTTAACCGCCACAAGGTTCAAATGCTGAAGAGCGAGGGCGCCCGATACGAATTTATCCGTGAAGAGTTTGAGTTTGTTGCCACGATAAAGGATCAAGCTCGAAGGCGCGATCGATGGCACGAAGTACTTGAGAGGTTGCTCCATCCCCGGACGAGCTGTTTCGCCACGGCCCACTTGGCCGCCTGAATACTCGCGGCCATAAGTGATCACCGGCCAGCCGTAGTTTTTGCCTTTCTCTACGAGATTGATTTCATCGCCGCCCTTGGGCCCGTGCTCTTGCTCGTAAAGATTGCCGGTCTTTTTATCATAGAACAAACCCTGCGGGTTACGATGACCATACGACCAGATCTCAGGCAACGCTTCAGGTGTGCCGATGAAAGGATTGTCCTGAGGAATACGGCCATCATCAAACAGGCGAATGATCTTCCCGTTGTGAGCGTTGAGCTTTTGCGAGAGATCCGCTTGGCCGCGCTCGCCGACTCCGAAATAGATGTAGCCGTCTTTATCGAACACGATCCGTGAACCGTAGTGATGGGCCGTTGAGAAGGCCGGGCGAGCGACGAAGATGTCTTCCCACTTATCAAAGCTGCCCTCGTTCACATCTAAACGCGCACGAGCAACCGCCGTGGTTTGACCGCCGGTGGTGAGTTTCTTCGCGTAGGTGACATACACAAAAGAGTTTTGCGCGAACTCAGGATGAACGGCGATATCGAGCAAACCACCTTGGCCAGCGTTGTAGACCGTTGGCAGATTTTTTAACAAACGCGCGAGGCCTGTTTTGAGATCAAGCGTTTGAATACGACCATTTTTTTCCGTGAAGATAATGAGATCACTGTTGATGAACTCCACGCCCCAGATCGTGCCATGACCCTCTGTGAGTTTTTCCACAACGTAGTTATCGTCGCCGGCCTTGAACTGCATGACCGGCTGGGCCCAAGTGGGGAAAGTGAAGATTAAAGAGAGGCCTAAGAAGAGTAGGTTTTTCATCCCATAAGCGTGACATTTGAACCCCTAGGACGTCTAGTCCTAGGCAGTAAAGTCTCCAAAATTTAAAAGCTTAGGCCCCCTTAAAAAAAGAACGTGCCGAGTCATTGCAAAATGTGGTTATCTGCTTGGGCATGATGATTTCTAAAGCTAAAAAAACGCTCCTCTTGGCACTCGCTGCAAGCCTTCCCGGCGCGGCTTTGGCCGTCTCTGAAATCCGCAAAATCACTATCCCTACAGCACAAACGGCCCTTCCTTCGCTCGAAACCGTTTCTGTCGGTACCTTTGAACATCCGACGGCCACTCATATTCCAGTTGAAGACATCAGTGCCATCTCTGAAATTATGGATGAGGATGTAGAAGGTGCCACTGAAGAGCTTGATACCAGTTTTCTCACCGCCACCGATCAATAAGCTTTTGCCTCCCCTTTAAATTAGGCCTACCATTTAGCCATGATCAGGCTTTTTATCGCCCTCATTCTTTGTGCTAGTTATCTCGTTAAAGACGGGATGCTTGCTGACTGGTCATGGGATGAATCCATTCATCACGCTGCTGTTGAGCACGAACACACGGATCATCAATCTCACGAAGACGAGCATCGCAGTGATGATTGCTGCTTGGCCGCCCATAGCTTCGTTCCTGCAGTCGCGGACACCACCTTTGTTCCCGCAACCACACCACTGATCACTATTCACGCTCCCTACTCAGCGACCTATCTTCCATGGACACTCGCTCCTCCGCTTCGCCCTCCAATAGTCTAATCAACCGACATTCTCGCTTCTCATTTAAATTTCATTCAAGGGGGACCCCTTGTTAGATGCAATTATTAAATTTGCCCTCAAGCAAAGACTTGCCGTACTTGCCACGGCGATTTTGCTGATGGTCCTCGGCACGCGGGAGGCCATTGATCTTCCCGTCGATGTCTTTCCTGATCTCAATCGACCGCTCGTCACCGTGATGACCGAGTCTGGCGGACTCGCACCTGAAGAAGTGGAAGCGCAGGTCACTCTTCCCGTAGAAACCGCCCTGAATGGGCTGCCAGGTCTTTTGCGTCTGCGCTCCTCGAGCGGTCCTGGTTTGTCGATTGTGTATGCAGAATTTGATTGGGGTACAGACCTCTACCAAAACCGACAGCTAGTCTCTGAACGTTTGCAACTGGCGCGCGAAAAAATTCCCCGTGGATTGAATCCCGTCATGGCCCCGAGCTCATCCATCATGGGTGAGATCATGTTTGTGGGACTAAGCAAAGG
>JBEIPE010000232.1:0-4682 GCA_040377215.1 Halobacteriovoraceae bacterium | reverse complement strand
GAACAAAATTTTCACCTCCGAGTACGATGGTGAACGCCTGACGACAAACTATCAGCGCATTATGAACGGCTGGAGAGTGACTCCCAGCAAGTTGCGCAATCTTCTCAATCTCATTAATAGAGAAGCTGGCCGTCCGATCTTCGACCCTCTGGTTGTGATTAATACGAATTCCATTCTTCTTTACCAGATTTCATTCCTGTACACGCTGACTCAAGAAGGTACAGACCAGCTCTTAGTCGCGAGTGCCAAACAGCTTGAAGAGGCCTTGAAGCTTTATCCACTCTCACGCATCGATGAATATGAGATCCCAGAAGTGGCTTCTCGTTACCACTCACGTCTTAAACGTATTGCCCGTGAAATTAAGGGCACTGATCCAACCAACGGCATGAAGCTTTATCATTCATGGTTGAAAGATCTACAGAACGATTTGACGGTGCGCGGACTAGAGTCATTAGTTGGAAAAGATAATATTGCTTATCAAGGCCGTATTGAAGGTTTCCGTCAGGGCGATGAAAACGGTGATAGTCCGATCTTCTCCCATGTTTACGGTGAACTACCTTTGCCACTGCAAACATCACCGACTCAGCAAGTGATTCAAAACTGGGGAATTCTCGAAGGTGAATTGCTCGCAAACTGGATGATGGAGAGAGCGATATGAAAAAGACGCTTCTTCTCGCGACACTCGTTCCTTTTCTTTCATGGGCGCAATCTTCCATGGATTCGTACCGTTGGTACTTGAATCCTAATGGCCAAGAACTGCTGATCAGTATTGATGATCTCCACGACGAGAGAATTACCGCCAGTCCTTTAATGAACTGGGGTCGTGAAGTCGTTCCAACCATCGAACTCAAAAAAGATGTCGTCATCGCCATTATCGACGGCGGTGTTGAGGTTGAGCACCCTGAACTTAAAAATCACATCGCTTACAATGAAGCCGAATGTTTTGAGGGCACCACTATTCCGCCGAAAGACGGCGAAGATAAAGATGGCAACGGCTACAAAGGTGACTGTGCTGGCTGGAACTTTGTTGCGGGCCACAACCGCGCTGAAGACTTAGATGGCCACGGCACGCACGTCACAGGAGTCATTCGTTCGGCCCTCGCTGGAGTAAAAGGGGAGTTTAAGTTTCTGCCTCTGAACGTCTTTGCACCAGGTGAAGGTACGAACACTCCTAAAGACACGCCACCACTGCCAACACGCTTAACAAAAGCTTTTGAATACGCTCTCTCGCGTCAGGTGGACGTGATCCATTTGAGTGTGGGCTGGCCTCGTTCATTTATGACACCAGAACTTGAAGCTGTGATTAAAAAAGCTATCGCCCAAGGTGTGGCGGTCGTAGCAGCGGCGGGTAACAGTTCTCAGCGTGCCACTATCTATCCGTGTCAGTTGGAAGGTGTGATTTGTGTGGGTGCTCTTCGCGCCAATGGCGACGTGGCCCGGTTCTCCAACTGGGGGAGTCAGGTTGATATCTTTGCTCCTGGTGAGAAAATTCTCAGCACCATTCCTGTGACCATCGCCCCTTTGCATATCAGCCGCAAAGGCTACGACTACAAAAACGGAACTTCTCAGGCCGCACCTTTCATCAGTGCCAGCATGGCGCTGTTGCGCGGAGTGTATCCACAGGAAAGTTTGAGCACGCTCTATTCGCGTCTCATGCTCACGGCGGATGCCCCGATTCAGCAAAGTGGTCTGAAAGGGCTTTTCCATATTGATGATGCTCTCACAGTTGCCCCCACTTCTATGGTTTTACCGCAACTGAAAGGCCTTCATGGGGTTCTGGTTGATGAAGCCGGCAGATTCTCACTTGAGATGAGTTTCAAAAATTTCTGGCTCCCGTCTAAGAAACTCGCGGTTCGTCTGGCCTGTGAGGAAGCTCAGCTTTTAATTGAGCAAGCTTCGCTTGCACCTTTAGCGACGAATGCAACCCAGGCCCTTTCGTTCAGTGGTCGCGTTGAGCTAGATGTACGTGAGATCAATTGCAGCATCGCTGTGGCCGGCCAGATTGTACCGGTGAAATTGAAAGTCCTGCATAATTTGAATACCGCTTTCAAAACACTCAAGGTTCAGCAAGAAACACCATTGGTGGTCGATACTCGTCTCGGCGCTCGCAGCCGTTTCCTCACTTTGAATGCGATCAAGGGCCATCATCCAGAGCCGCTTTACTACATTCCAGGTAAAGACGTGGTGGTTTATCGCGAAGACCAAGTGGTGGGGACTTTGCCTCTCATCAATAACTGTACGTTCTTGCGTGTCTGGCAGATCAATCTCGATGGCGCAGGTTCAAATGAATTGATGCTTGAGAGTCTGTGCGACAAGACACATTTGCAATATCAGTTCCTCGATCTGGCGATGAAGGATGTGGCCCCAGCTGCCACCTTTAAGCCGTCGCTCACCATTTTGAACTACGACGATTTTGAAGTGCGTACTCAGCCTAAGGCACCGCCAGTCTTTAAATTCTTGGGCTATGGTTTTGCGCCACCCACCGATAGTCCTTGGGATTCGGACATCACCAGCAAAGCCACTCGTTTGTATGAATTGCGTCCGATGAAAACGGAGACGGGCTGGAAGTATGAGCCGGTGGTATTTGAGAAGCCGGAGCTTTGGGTGAAGTCACTCGGTCTGCGCTTCCTTCCAAGCTACCAAGTAGTTCACCACCTCGACGGAAAGTTGCTCGTAAAGATCGGCCAGAAGACAGCTTGGGTCGATGTGGCCACACAGCAGGCCACTTGGGCCGGGCTAGACGATCTCATGCTACTGGGAAGCCAAAAGCAAAAACTTTGGGGAACGGATCAATTTATTCTGCAAAGTATGCTTACGGCCTTTGATTACCGGGGTTACGTTGTGAACGGTGTTCGTCTGCGCTTCCAACAGACGGATCGCTTCGATCCATTCCTGGATATTCTAGGGACTCAACAGAATGCTCGCGGCTATTTGACGGTTTTGCGCTCTTTCCAGAAGCTGATTTACCTTCAGTATGACTTCACCGGAAAGCTGCTCACTCGCAAAGACAGCACGGTTGATCGCTTCGACTTTCTCACGGCCGAAGACTTGATCGCTTCAGTGATCAATCTGCCGCTAGGGGATACGATGCTGCAAGTGGTGGATGGTACGAAGATTAACACCCAATACATCGACGTTGTGAAGAATGATGAAATGGTGAGTTACGAAATCCCTAAGAACTGTGTTACACAACAGCCAGTCGTCATGGATGGTCGGGCCGCTTTACCGGTGTTTTGTACCGTGAGCAGGACTGAGTTCGAGATGCGCTTTATTGAATTATAAGGAGACTTTATGTCTGCAACGATCCCTGAAATTGTTCCCAACGCTTTTCGCGTTACCCTTGATTTGAGCTACGCTCATAGTCGCATGGACAACGTTTTGTTGACCGCTTTGCGTGAGCAGAATGACAATGAGGCCCTCAAGGTTATCTCTCGTACCGCTTTGAAAGATCTCTTCAATGACAAAAAGATCATGATCAAAGGTCAGCGAGCGAAATCGAATTCGTCTCTGGCACAAGGTATTACTTACGTTGATATCTTGGGTTTCTAGGCTTTCTTCAAGCGCTTAAAAAAATCAGCAATCTTATCGCAGAAACATTCCTTCTCTTCGCCTTCTTGTAGGGCGAAGAGTTGATCCACTGGCGTATTCAACGCATGGGATAGTTTGAGCGCCGTTTCCACCGACGGATTAATTTTCCCCGACTCAATAGCAATGATCGCCTGTCGTGAACAACCCACCAGCTCCGCAAGCTGCTGTTGAGATAGGTCACCATGTTGCTGCCGCAGCAGCTTAATTGAGTTCGAGAGCTTCATAAAGGCAATGTAAACTAAACTTTACATTATGTAAAGTAAACCTTACATATGGTTTATGAAAACTTGGAAGAAACTTCTGCAATTAAGTCGCAACGAATGGCCTTTACTGGGATGGGGGCTGCTGTTTCTCGCTCTTAGCAGTGCTGCTTTGCTGGCCTACCCACACTCAATTAAGCGCATCATCGACGAGGCCATCGCCCAGAAAGACCAGTCGCAGTTGAATACAGCGGCGTTCTTTGCGCTGGGTCTCTTCATCATTCAGTCGGTGACCTCGGCCCTGCGCTACTACTTCTTTACGTTGGCCGGTGAGCGCACCGTGAAGCGCTTGCGGGAAAATCTCTTTGGTAAAATCCTGTCGCAAGACATGGCCTTCTTTGACGGACAAAAAACCGGCGAGCTGCTTGGGCGTCTATCAAGCGACACGGCCGTTCTGCAAAACGCACTCAGTGTGAACATCTCTATGTTGGTGCGAGCTCTTGCGCAAGCTGTGGGTGGTTTGGTCATGCTGTTTATGACCTCGGCCACTCTGACCTTTTTTATCCTAGTGATTATTCCACCGCTGGGTTTCTTCGGCGCGCGCTTTGGAAAAAAAGTGAAGGCGATCTCTCGCAAAACCCAGGACGCTCTCGCGGCTTCGTCGGGTGTCGCGGAAGAAGGGATCTCGGGTGTGCGGACCGTGAAAGCTTTTGCTCAAGAGCCTTTTGAGAAAGCTCGTTACATAGAGCGGCTCAATAAATCCTTTCAACTTTCCAGAGAGAAAATTGGTGTCATCGCACAGTTCACGAATGTGGTTTCTTTAGTAGGCCTCGCTTCATTGGTTTTTGTCGTTTGGTATGGCGGCACGATGGTGATCTCCGGTGAGATGACTGT
>JBEIPE010000379.1:0-2457 GCA_040377215.1 Halobacteriovoraceae bacterium | reverse complement strand
GCCTGGGCATTACAATCAATACCTGTTTCACCAATAGAGCCGTTTTGATCAAAGATAATTTGGTCTTGCAGAAATGTTCCATCGGCCTGAAAGCAGATCTGGCGGAACAGTTCAGCTTGTTGAGTGAAGATGGTGATACGACGTTGTACATCGGCATTGGCCTGCGCGAGCGTAGGCATGAGCATAAAAGCAAAGACGGCGATGATTAGCCTTTGCATTGAAAGCTCCTCACGATCTCTTCGCTTTCTGGTAACTGCTTCACAAGCTCGAAGTTCTGCACGATCTTGAGATGATAAATTTTCTTCGGGCAACTGACGTAGAACGTACGTTCGATGAACGCTTTTTGATTCATCTGGTAGCTCACGCCAGCATAGAGCATTTTACTGCCGTCTTTGAGCGTTTCAAAACGACCCACCAGCAGTTCAATGAGTTTGCCGTTCTGGGCCTTAAGCCATTTGTGGCGACCTTCTGCATACTTTTCACCAAAGGCCTTGGCGTTTTCAGCTTTGATCTCGATGTCTTTCAGAGGAGTAGGGATGACTTGTACAATGGCGCGGGTTTTATTTTGCACAGGCCCCATGATGGTCACAGGAATGCCGTAAAGATCTTTTACTTCGCGCCAGCCGCTTGGGATGTTGATAGAAAACGAATCCGTTTTCCAAGTCAGCGACTTAGCGACAGCTTCAGGATTTATTCCCGCAAAAAATATTAAAAAGGCCCCGAGGCCTAAACGCAATTTCACACCCACCTTATCGGCTTAACTACTGAGAAAATTGTGTGAAATGTTTTTAGTGGACTAGAAGGGTCAGGGAGAGCGTTGAAGCTCTCCCTACCAAAGAATTACGCGCGGTTAAGCTTCTTCTGCAGGTTCGAGTTGATGGCCTCAAGGAAGGCCTCAGTGGTGAGGTACTTGTCCGCGGTGACTTTGTCGCCGTGGATACAGACCGCCAAGTCCTTGGTCATCTTGCCTTCTTCAACGGTTTCTACGCAGACTTTTTCTAGTGAGTCACAGAAATGCGCGAGCTCTTTGTTGTTATCGAGTTTTGCTCTGTGAGCAAGACCGCGAGTCCAAGCAAAGATTGAAGCGATCGGGTTCGTCGAGGTTGGCTTACCTTGCTGGTGCATTCTGTAGTGACGAGTCACTGTGCCGTGAGCCGCTTCTGCTTCCATCGTCTTACCATCTGGAGTCACAAGCACAGACGTCATCAAACCCAAAGAGCCGAAGCCCTGAGCCACTGTGTCTGATTGCACGTCACCGTCGTAGTTTTTGCAGGCCCATACGAAGTTACCATTCCACTTCAACGCAGAAGCAACCATGTCGTCGATCAGGCGGTGTTCGTACACGATGCCCTTGGCTTCGAATTTTTTCTTGTAATCAGCCTGGTAGATTTCTTCGAAGATGTCTTTGAAGCGGCCATCGTATTTTTTGAGAATGGTGTTCTTGGTTGAGAGGTACAACGGCCAGCCCTTCATCAATGCCATGTTAAAGCATGAGTGAGCGAAGCCTTTGATCGACTCGTCGGTGTTGTACATAGAGAGTGTCACGCCGTCGCCCTTGAAGTTATACACTTCCCACTCTTGAACAGCGCCGCCGCCTTCAGGAGTGAAGGACATTTTCAAGACGCCTTTGCCTTTGATCACAGTGTCCGTCGCGCGGTACTGGTCGCCGAAAGCGTGACGACCGATCATGATCGGAGCTGTCCAGTTCGGCACAAGACGTGGAACGTTTTTACAGATGATCGGCTCACGGAAAACTGTGCCGTCGAGGATGTTGCGGATGGTGCCATTCGGCGACTTCCACATCTGCTTCAATTTAAATTCAGTTACACGTTGTTCATCCGGAGTGATGGTCGCGCACTTAATGCCGACGTTGTACTTCTTGATGGCCTCCGCTGATTCAACGGTCACTTTGTCGTCCGTCTTGTCACGGTTCTCCATGCCCAAGTCGTAGTACTTGATGTCGAGGTCGAGGTACGGAGTGATGAGTTTTTGCTTAATGAATGACCAGATGATGCGGGTCATTTCATCGCCGTCGAGTTCAACGACAGGGTTCGCGACTTTAATCTTTTGCATGGGGAATCTCCTTAGGGAAAGTCCTCCTATTTTTCGAGATGTCGTGAGTTTTGTCGAGGCAAAGCTGACTTAGCCAAGTGCGGCGGGAAGAGAAAATCCAAGCTGACCGCGACGAAAAAGCGGTTTTCGCCCTTGATTGGTCAACCATTCCACAAAAGGCGGCGCGGGGGCCTGCCAGGCCTGCCATTGATGACGCTGGCCCACGTACTCAGTCACGAGGGTGAGAAAATCCATCTCGTGCCCATAGGGCAGATTCAGTAGACGCAAAACATCTTCGTCGGCGAGATAAAGCTTCACCAAACGCGGACCTACTTTAACGGGGGCAATCGCAAAACTGAGTCCTTGGGCCGTCTCATCTTTTGGATCGTGGCGTGGAGAATCAGG
>JBEIPE010000190.1:0-6030 GCA_040377215.1 Halobacteriovoraceae bacterium | reverse complement strand
TCCACTTCTTTGCCCGAATCATCTTTCAAACGAAACTTCACCCACAGATCACCATCGCGACGAACTTCTTCCACACCTTCAGCGTGAATCGATGATGTCTTTGCACCCGTGTCGATGCGCGAACGGAATTTCATCTTAAGATCAGGCAACTCGACCCACTCAACACGGCCGATGAGAATTTTTTCTTTGAGAATTTGTGCTGAAGCCATACTCGTGAGACCGAGCATAACAACAAGTAATGGCCAGAGGCCCGCGCGCATGAAAGCCCACTTTTCAAGAGGTTTGGCGGTTATTTTACCCTTGGGCCTAAGACGTGGCAACTGAGAGAATAGGGCCAACCCATTAAAATAACTAAGTTTCGTGGTTCTTCTTAGAGAAATCCTTAGCGATGCCGATAAGACATCGTTATCCACAAGGAGGATGGTTTATGTATTACCCAACACGCTTTTTTCTCTACAGCTTCTTCTTCGCTTTCTTCGCAGTTCTTAGCTTGTGGACTTACCCAGTTCATCAGTTCCGCGGCGTCGCCAGCGTAGAAACGACACATCATGTGCCGTATCACTACGACGCTTCGTACAAGCTCTAGCCCACTAAGAATTTTAGCAGGCCCTCCTTACCTTTGTAGGGAGGGTATCGCAAAGGTACGTCCACTAAAGTGGTCTGGTGAAACACAGACTTTTTGTGGCTGAACGTATCGAAGCTCAAAGCGCCGTGATAGGCGCCCATCCCCGACTCTCCCACGCCCCCAAACGGTAAACGTGAATTCGCCAAGTGAACAATCGTATCGTTCACACAGCCACCACCAAATGGAACTTGCTCAAGCACGCGCTCTTGAACCGCGCTGTCGGTGCTGAACAAATAAAAAGCCAAAGGCTTGGGACGTGCTTTGATAAGTTGGATCGCCTCGTCGACGGATTCGTAGGCGATGACCGGCAAGAGCGGCCCGAAGATCTCTTCTTGCATAAGCGGGTGATCCCAACTCACATTCGTGATCACCGTCGGAGCAATAAATTTCTCGGCCTTGCTGTGCTGGCCGCCAATCGCAGGCTTCGTGTCCTTGAGAAGATTCACCAAGCGGTCAAAGTGGCGCTCATTCACAATCCGTCCGTAATCCGGACTTTGCTGAGGATTACTTCCATAAAACTGCGTGATCGCTGCTTGCATCTCACGCACAAACTCGTCGTGCTGAGCGCGCGGAACTAAAATATAATCTGGTGCCACACAGGTCTGGCCCGCATTTAACCATTTACCCCAGGCAATCCGTCGAGCCGTCTGTGCCAAGGGCGCTGACTTATCGATGAGGCATGGACTCTTCCCACCCAACTCAAGTGTGACAGGCGTGAGATGTTCTGCAGCGGCCCGCATAACCACTTTGCCCACCTGCGTGCTGCCGGTGAAGAAGATGTAATCAAATTTCTCTTTCAACAGTGCTTGAGTTTCCGCCACGCCGCCTTGAACCACCAGCACCTCATCGGCGCTGAAAACCTGCGTGAGAATTTCCTCAATGATGACAGCACAGTTCGGCGCCAACTCTGAAGGCTTCACCACCACACGATTACCCGCGGCGATCGCACCGATGAGCGGAGAGATCGCGAGTTGAACTGGGTAGTTCCAAGGCGCCATCACCAACACAACACCAAAGGGTTCTTTGTGAATGGCGCTTTTGCCCGGCTGAAGAGTCATGGGTGTCGCAACTTTTTGCGGGACGACCAGCTCAGGAATATCCGCTAAGAAATGAGCAATCTCATCACGCAAGAAACCAATCTCGCTGACCCAAGATTCAAAAGCACACTTGCCCAAATCTTTTTCTAAAGCCGCGCCGATCCTTTCTTGTTTCTCTTGCAAGACATTGCGCAATTGCAACAGACGCTCGCTGCGAAGCTTAACGGGTAATGCCGATTTCAGAGCGGCAGCACGAAGATTTGCAATACTCATAGATTTTTCTCCTGAGGGCCAAGCTTAATGTACTTCACGTAATTTCGCGCCACAGATGATTTACGATAGTTACGCACATGCGGCGCCAACAACACATAAGAGCTTTCATACATCAAAGGAATCCAGGGAAGATCACGCAGGACGCGCTCTTCAATTAAATCCATCAGACGGATTTTTTCTTGCAGGTCTGTCGTGATTCGTAGGGCCTTATACCACTTGTCTACCTCGGCATCACGGTAACCCGCTTTGTTGATGCCAGGAGCATTCGCGCCTACCAAGAGCTGAATAATATTTTCGCCATCGGGATAATCAAACAACCAGTTGTCCGTGAAGAATTGCAACTTGCCAGCGCGACCCTCCGTGAGAAATTCTTTGAACGTCAGCACTTTAATATTAAGTTTGATCCCGAGTTTTTCTAACTGCCCTTCGATGAACTTGGCTTCCACAAAGTTGGCCTCTTGATTACCGCGTGTACTGTAAAGCAACGGCGGCAAGCCTTTGCCTTCAGGATAACCGGCCCTGGCCATCAACTCTTTGGCCTTCTCAAGATCATATTTAAATGGCAGAGACGACGAAGGATCGTAACCCGCAAGACCGGGCACCATCAGTGAGTGCGCCTTGAGATTTGTCTTTTGCGAGAGTAGTTCAATATAGGCTTCGATGTTCACACCATGAGCAATCGCCTGGCGAAGATCCACATTCTTGCCCCAGATCGGATCGTTCATGTTGAACGCTAACCACCGCAAGGCCTGAACGGGAAAGTGCTTCACTTGCACTCCACGCTCTTCCAATTCATGACGAAGTTTTCCGCCTTCACCCAATAGACGAGGCAACATACCACGGGGAACAGGCATCAAATCAATACGCCCTTCCATGAAGGCTTTCCAACGGTCTTCTTCAAGTGGCAAGACGTGAAAATTCACTTCGCGCACGAATGGAATTTTCTCCCGCGAACTTTTTAAGAGATCTTGGGTGTTAGCGTAGCGATCACCTGAAGCGGGATAAAAATCTTCACGGTATTTATCAAACGCTTCAAGATGATAACGTTGTTTATCAAAACCCATGTACTGATAAGGACCGGTGCCCACCAACACATCTGAGAGATTGTTCTTGTGAAACTCCACCACTTCCCAAGGAACGGGTGCGAGTGCTGGCATCGCTAAATAATAAATCAGATTCGGTTCTTGCCGCTTCAAAGTAAGCGTTACAGTGTGGCCATCAACTTTCATGCCATCAATAGGTGTATCGCGCAGCTTGCGCCAATCACTGCCCACTTCTTGGCTAAATTTGTTAAAGCCTTCAAGTGTATCGAGAAGGAAAGAACGAAAAGGACTTTGCAAAGGTTCAAAGGCCAAACGCTTGAGTGCTAAAGCAAAATCCTGTGCGTGCATTTCACGGACTTGACCTTGGAACGCCGGATGCGGGTGAAAGAAAATACCGTGCCGTAAGCGGAAGGTGTAGGTGCGGCCTTCATTAGAAACCTCCGGCAACCCTTCAGTGAGGAGGGGAATAATTTCATAAGGACGCTTGAGATAGTGATACTGGTAAGGCGACTCGAGCACTTGGGCCATAACACTAAAAGCATCATCGCTGTAAGCAAGTGCAGGATCAAATGTTTCAACGACATTATCCACGCTAAGCTCAAGATGATCTGGCGTCACAGGCTGTGGGCGATAGATATAAATCAAAGAGGCACAAAGGCTGAGAGCGCCCACGACAAAAACGGGGATAAACTTTTTCATCCCACCATTCTAAGAGGGGCGAGGGAGAATGTCAGCGAAGCGAGTGGTGCGGCCTAAAAAACGTTCAACGGCCTCATGCGCGGTCCCAAAGGCCAAACCCATTCCATGTCCGCTGAAACCACCGACGAAAGTAGTATGGGGCAAGAACGGCACAGCGCGCACATAGGGTCTTTCCTCAGGAGTGAAACCCATGACCCCTGACCAACGCGCCTGCACTGAAAACGTGTCACCGAGAAGATCCTGTAAATAACTCTGCAGGGCCGTTTGAATGCTTTGCGTGGCCTTATCAAAATCAGAATTCTCTGCGGCCTCATCAATCAAGCGCATACCACCGACGAGCATCGCACCCGTTTGAGCGTCTTGGCGGAAATAGACTTTGTGAGCGGGATCATAAAAATTGCCGACTAATTTTCGCTGGCCCACATCCAGCGCGATCATCTGCGCGCGCTTTGGCGCGACCCAAGCGGCAAGACTGGGATGAAACTGACCGGCATAGCCATTGAGCGCTAAAAACACATGCTGGGCCTGGCCGACACTGCGAGCGCACATCAAACGAACGCCCTTGCCCACCGACTCACCCCACGCCACTGCTTCATTTGTTCTAAATGTAACGCCGAGAGATTTGAGATGCTCGGACAAAGCATTGAGTAATTTTACGGGATGCAGACAGCCTTCTTGCGCGAAACTCAATCCGCTGGCGACACCTTTGAAGCCCGTATCTTTCACAACACTCAGACCTGCCACGTTCATGGACTCCAAGAGGCCTTGATGCTCGATTCGTTGCTTTTCATCTCGATAGAGCGTGGTGCTGCCCCAAAACTGTTGGTCCACTTGAAAGCGTGCAAACAAATGCTCACGCATGAGGCGCAGACTCTCCTGCTTAAAATCCCAATAAGCGGCTGCTTCTACTGCACCGTACTTCTGCGCCAACTGAGCAAGATAGAAAGTACTTCCAGCGGTATTAAATCCGGCATTACGCCCACTCGCTCCGTGAGCGACGCTCTC
This sequence comes from Halobacteriovoraceae bacterium, assembly GCA_040377215.1. Lineage (GTDB taxonomy): Bacteria > Bdellovibrionota > Bacteriovoracia > Bacteriovoracales > Bacteriovoracaceae > UBA6144. Next base: position 1,348 of record JBEIPE010000190.1, on the reverse strand, counting down.
AGCTTCAACGATGGTGATGCGTGTGGTGGGTGCGTAGGTCTTGAGCCAATACGCCAATGACAAACCGGCGAGTCCGGCGCCCACAATGGCCACATCACACTCCCAGGGAGTGTGAGCAGCGATGGATTTTTGCCAAAGGGATTGGGTCATACCAAGACGATACTTGGAAAGCGATCGCTTAGGAAGCCTTGCGAGCTTTAGGCTTCTGCGCTTTTTTTGCTACTTGGTTTTTGATCTCTGGATAGAAATCTTCCAAGTACTCATTCTTGTAGCGCATAAAAATTTGGTAGTTGTGGAACTCCACCTCACCCATCATGCCGATCTGTTCATCGAGTGACTTCTTAAAGCACATCTCAATATAGTTCAGCTGGAATGGGTCGAGACCGGTGAAGAAATCCTCCGTCAAAGGAGTGGCCTTCAATAAATCGCGAATTGTGTGTGCATGTGTCATAGCGATCTCCCTCTCGCGTCCGTTCTCTCAGGGACTTATCGGTATTTTGGCACGAAGGTTGAAAGAGAATGTGGAGGAATTCTAGACAGCAGACCAAACATGGAATTACGCTAAGATATGGGCCTAATTTTTCAGACCTATTTTGTCGGAAATCTACTTTTATTGGTGTTACTGATGAAAGTGGTCACCTATAAGTTAGCGCGCACTAACCTTTCTACGTCGTGGTGGATGTCTCCGCACTTGATAGAAAATTTCAAAACACACTCTCCTTCTCGCTTCAATCTCCTCGCGCGTCAGTTTATTTTTTTCCAGCTGAGCTTTCTCGCATGGTGGGCCCTCACACTGGTGCCGAGTTCAGCTGCTCTCTATGCGGCCTTCCCACTCATCTGGTTTACCACGGAATGGTTAGGCGCCACACTTGGTCTACTGACTCTTCAGCGCGGACTGCCGCTGATTCATAATGATCCTTGGAAAGCACGAGGACTGATGGATTTTTGGGGACGACGCTGGAATGTGTGGGTGGCAAGTTGGTTGAACCATGTCTCTCACCATATCTTTTCACGCCACAGTTTGTTACGGCCGATAGGCGGATTTATCCTCAGCGCGTTTTTTCACGAGCTGATGTTTGCTCTTCCTTATCAGCTCGCCACTGGCGAAAATGTTTTCGGTTTCATGACTTTGTTTTTTGCCATTCAAGCGGTGGGTACATTCATCGAGAGACGTTGGTTTAAAGATTCCTCGAGTCCATGCATGTATGTGTGGACCTGGGCTTGGATCCTTTTGCCGTTGCCGCTTTTTACCTATGGTCCTTTTCTCGCGCTCTTTAGAGGAGTCTCCTTTTGACGAACGAAAAGCTGCTTTCACTCGGACTCGAACTACTCGTGCTCGTTATTCTGG